>JALNYF010000001.1 GCA_023229985.1 Bacteroidales bacterium
TGGAAAATCTTTTTGCTTATACCGATTATACTATCTCTGTTCAAGCTGTCTGCTCTGAAACCGATAGCAGTGATTGGAGTCCGACAGTGGCGTTTAGGACTGAATGTGAGGCTTTGACTACATTCCCATGGACAGAAGACTTCGAAAGTGTTACCACTCCGGCATTACCCATTTGTTGGAGTTATATTAATAATAACGAGGATGGAGACTACTGGAAAACATTCACCAGCTATGGTGTCAACTCTTCTAAAGCTGCCGGTATTTATACCGATATAAACAATGGTAATAATGACGACTATTTGGTTCTTCCACAGTTTACATTGACCGGGAATCAGCGATTAATTTATAGTGTCAGAGCGTATAGTACGGGAGAACCGAATGATTATAGAGTTGTGCTCTCTACTACAGGAAGTGATCCGACTGACTTTACTAATGTGCTGATGCCATTAACACAAGTTGATTATACGACTATGACAGAAATTGATCCTATTGATTTGTCTGCTTACTCCGGAGATGTTTACATTGCTATCCATATTCCTGCAGGTGGTCTCGACGGTTGGTATATTTATTTCGACAATTTTATTGTAGAAGACATTCCTACTTGTTTGAAACCAACCGATGTAGACACGAACTTGGTTATGCCAACGTATGCTGAAATTGGATGGACTGCTAACTCCGGCGAAACTTCTTGGCTTGTAAAAGTAAATGGTGTGGATACGTTGGTTACTGATAATCCGGCTACTCTATTGAATTTAACCGCCAATACCGATTATACGGTACAAGTACAGGCAATTTGTAGCGAAACCGACAGCAGCCAGTGGAGCAATCCAATTTCTTTTTATACCGGATTTTGTATTCCTGCTCCTACTTCTATAGATGGAGATGGTATTACCAATGTAACTTTCGGACAAACGCAAATAGTGAATAACAACACTCACCCGACCGCTGCACCTTATTATGGTGATTATACTGCTCAAGTGGGTGACGGACAACAAGGTACGCCTGTTACCGTAAATATTACGTATGCAACAGGTCAGACTTATGGAACACCTATTTGGGTTAATTGGAATAATGACTGCGAATTTACTGATGATGAGCTAGTTTATTGGGGTACTTCTACTGATGTCGAGCCAACTACTTTAACAGCAAGCTTTACTATTCCTTTAGGTACACCCCTTGGAAACTACAGCATGCGTATTGGTGGTTCAGATTACCAATTCGATAATGCTGACAATTTGGATCCTTGTTTGAGTACATCTTGGACCATTTATGAAGATTATACTTTGCAAGTGGTAGAAGCTCCTGCTTGCTTACCGGTAGTGGATGTAGAGATAAATAATATTACTGCTCACGAAGCAGAAGTATCTTGGACAGAGCAAGGTTCTGCCGTAAATTGGATTATCTTGTTGAACGACAGCTCAATCGTCGTTACTGAGAATCCTTATTTATTGGAAAATATTTCTGCCGATACCTATTATACCGTATCTGTTCAAGCTATTTGTTCGGAAACCGATACTAGCGCGTTGAGTATCCCTACTTCATTTACGACCTTCTGTGAAATTATAACTGTAACAGATAATACTCCTTTTGAAGAAGGCTTTGAAAACGACTTTGGTTGTTGGTCACAAGTATATGATGTGGCAACCCAAGATTGGATTATTACTAATTCAACTACACAAATTCAACCATACGAAGGAAGCTCATTTGCTGCATTTGGTGCGGAATCTTTTGGCGGTGAAGCAACGAAATTGATTTCTCCGCTTCTGGATATTACCGGCGTTACCAATCCTTATGTTAAATTTGCACACACTCAACCCGCTTGGGATAGTGACCAAAATCAATTGGTAGTTTATTATAGAGCCTCTCAAACCGATCCATGGACGGAATTAGTATCATATACCAATAACATTACTGCTTGGACATTGGATTCAGTTCAGCTTCCTAATGCCTCTGCCACGTATCAAGTTGCGTTCAAAGGTGTTGATTTTTATGGATATGAAGTTTCTCTAGATGCTGTTTTCGTTGGAAATATTATAATCCCTGAACCCGCTTGTGAAACACCTACCAACGTTACCGTTGTTCCGGATAGTAATTCTGCGGTTGTTTCTTGGACAGCTACAGATGAAACTTCTTGGAACATTGAGTATGGTCCTGCCGGTTTCACACAAGGTGCCGGTACCATGATCAACGATGTGACCACCAATCCTTACACCATTACCAACCTGACTCCGGAAACACCTTACGATGTTTACGTACAAGCTATTTGTAGCGAAGATTCCATTACCGATTGGTCAGCAGTTCAAAGTTTCACTACCACGACGGTGGGCATCGCAGAGTATGAAGGTTTGAACGTATCCTTGTACCCGAATCCTGCCAATAGCGAAATCAATGTTCAACTCTCAGCTAGTTTGCATAACGGTCAAATCGCTATCTACGATGTTTATGGTAAATTATTAAAACAAGTTGCCGTTGAAGGGAACTTAACTACCATTAATATCCAAAATATGGCTTCCGGTGTTTATTTCGTTCGTATTTTAGACGGAAATAATATCCTTCAAACTATGAAAGTGGTGAAGAAATAATTGCCGTATTTTACCATCAAGGGGCTGTGCGAAAGTACAGCCCCTTTTTTTTGTTGTAACAATACTAATGTTATGTTATTATTTGCGGCGAGATTTTTCCCAATGAACAATATTTCATTGGGGCCGGAAAATCTCTTTTAACACTGCCGGATATTGTTATTGAACATCGTTATATGATGTCGAATTATAACAATATTATATTTTTTTATTGCTATCCGGTAAATAATAAATATTTTTGATTAATCTATTAGTATTGAGTAAATTACAGCGGTTCATATTTTGTCGGGCTTACATTTTCGAAGAATGTATAATGCATAAGAAATCCGAAGGATTACTTCGGGTTAAAACAGATGTTTCTCATTTTTTCTCATGTCTAATTCCCTTGAAACGTTTATATTTGTTGCGTACCTACGGCAAGCCATTTTCGTGCGGGCAATTCGTTTTCTACCAAGCGTTTGTCCCTACGGGACATGGTTATACGCAATTGCATTATGTTTTAATTTTTTAATTTATGATTTCAATTTTCTCTCTCCTTATTTCGTCCCGTAGGGACGGTCGTTTGGTAAAATAACCGCAGAACATAATATGAGCGTGCCGTAGGTACGCCCCATTCCATGTTTACAAAACATACATTACAAACATACGAATCCTACGGGGTCGGACGCCACTGCATTACAATATTTATTGAACAGCAAAAGATTTTTTTAAAATAAATTTGAATTATATAAATTATTTTTGTATTTTTACGCCTTAATTTTTAAAATGTATATTAACTTCGTGCAATAGTTTTTTAGTTCATTTTCAATATGATAAGAAAATATTTTTTATTATTGTTTTTTCTTGTTGTGGTTCAATTACCCGATTTATGGTCTCAATGTACGGTAAGTGTTGAAGCAAGTTCCAGTTCGATTTGTCGTGGAGCAAGCGTCAATTTATCAGCCTCGGTGGGTGGCAGTAATATTAATAATTGCGGGCAAACGGTGAATATGAGCAATACCACCACGATTGTCAATTGCGGTACAGGGGTTTGTTTTTATGATGCCGGCGGTCAGTATGGAAGTTATGCCAATAGTACCTCTTATACTCAAACCTTTACTTCAAATAATGGCAGTGCGATTACCATCTATTTTGTGTCCGCTTCCTTGGAAAGCTCTTTTGACGAATTATACATTTATGAAGGTCCCAATACTTCCGGGAATTTGCTCAATTCGGGGAACCTATATGGTGGTTTGTCGGGTATGACCTATACAAGCAATAGCAGTAGTATTACCGTGCAGTTTACTCCTGACGGGAGCGTTACATACGATGGGTGGGCTGCTGTTATTTCGTGTAATGCGTGCAGCAATTATACCTATGCGTGGAGTAACGGAAGTACGGGAAGTAATATCAGTGTGTCCCCTAATACTACCACAACATACACAGTTACAGTGACTTCTGCCAATTGTTGTACCGCTACTGCTTCTACTACCGTTACGGTTGCCAACTGTGAAAACGGGACAGCTTGCCCCAGTGTTAATATTTTAAACAATATTAATAATAATGAATATATTATTCCGGTGACCTGCAATAACTCGTGTGTAACACTTTCGGCAGATATTACGGCCACAGCTCCCTATTCAGACCACTATACAGTTAGTTCCATTCCTTATAATCCACCGTTTGGCTTTACCAGTGGGACGCGCATTTTTGCAAATGCCAGCGATGATACGTGGGGTGCCGCTTTGTCTCTTCCTTTCGGCTTCTGCTATTACGGAACCACTTATCATGCCATCACTCCCGGCTCAAACTCCGTGGCAACATTTAGTAATGTTTCCGAAGGGAGCTCCTGTACGTGGTCATACAGTGCCTCCATTCCCAGCTCGAGCTTGATAACCAATGCAATCTTTGCGGCTTATCGCGATATCTTGCCTACCTCCACTTATTATAATTCCGTTACCGGTGACTGCGCTATCTATCAGGGTATTATTGGTAATTATCCATGCCGAAGTTATGTGCTGAGCTATTACAACGTGCCGTTGTATTCCTGTACATCCACACGCTCTTTTACTACCATGATAGTGCTTTACGAAGGTACAAATGTTATTGATATCTATATCCGAAATGCACCCGTTTGCTCTTCATGGAACAGTGGTTATGGATTAATCGGTATTCAAAATGCTTCCGGAACGGAAGGCGTTACACCACCAGGAAGAAATACCGGAGCTTGGAGTGCGTCTAATGAAGCTTGGCGTTTTACCCCTATCGGCGACCCAATCTATAACTTGACTTGGTACGAAGGAGACGGAATCAATGGAACTGTTTTAGGAACCGACAATACCTTGGAAGTATGTCCCACCGTTGATACGTATTATACCCTCCGTATGCAATATACCGCCTGCAACGGCGAGCAATTTGACATCACCAGCACAGTACAAGTAGTCTTGGATAATGCTATCGGGGAATTAAATATTACTGCGACCGAAATGACCCTTTGCAACGGACAGTCTTCCACACTTACTCTGAATAGCAATGCAAACATTACTTCCTATTTGTGGAGTACAGGTGCAACTACCCCCACAATTACTGTAACGCCAACTCAAACAACAACTTACACCTGCACAATAACTACCGGTCAGAACTGCACCGGATCGGCTTCTATTGTAATTACCGTTGATCCCATAGCACAAATTTCCATTATTGCTACCGACTCTTCCCTCTGCTTGGGAGAATCTGCCGTATTGTCCACTACCGCTGCCGGCGGTGCACAATTTTTGTGGAGTACGGGGGAAAGCTCTGCTTCCATTACCGTAACTCCAACTGCCAATACAACTTATTCATGCACCGTTACCAATTCGTCGGGTTGTATGGCTTCTGCATCCCTTTTGATTACGACCACTCCTTTACCTTTTGTTACCCTGACCGCTTCGCCCCAACAACTCTGTTTGGGTGAGTCTTCCACACTTACTGCCTCCGCCCCACAAGCCAACACTTATTTATGGAACACCGGCGCAAATACCGCTTCTATTACGATAACTCCATCAATAACAACAACTTATAGCTGTACTATTACCAATACTAACGGCTGTAACGGACATAATACGATTACCGTTACGGTCAATTCGGCTCCTCAATTAGCTGTATCCGCTCAGCCTGATACCATTTGTGCCAATGCAACATCCACCATCACTGCGTCCGGTGCTGACACTTATGTTTGGAGCAACGGACAAACTTCCTCTTCCATTACGGTTGGTGCCGGAACGTATAGTGTGACCGGAACGCGAACCAATTGCGTAGCCGATACAACTCTCACCATCTTTGAATATCCGCCATTTCAAATCTCCTTAAATCCGATTTCTTCTACGTGCGAACATGCCAATGGGTCAATAATACCCACAACTAATGGTACATATCCGCCTTTTACCTATTTGTGGAGCAATGGGGCTACAGACGATACACTTCGCGATGTCTTGGCGGGAACCTATTCTGTAACAGCTACTGACAGAGTGGGTTGCACGAGCACTGCTACTGCCATCATCAACGATATGACTCCGGTCGTTTCCATTGAGGAACAAACTCAATCTCATTGCGAACAAAGCGATGCCATGGCATCCATTCTGGTTACCGGCGGCACCGGAAATTACACCTACGATTGGCATTTAACCCCTAACGTGACTACGTCCGCTGTGAGCGGATTAGCTGCCGGTTCATACATGGTTACCATTGACGATGGGAATTGCACGATTGACTTTCCCGTTATCATAACAGAAGCACCCGCACCAACCGCTTGTTTTAGATTAAGTCCTTCCATTGCTATGGCGGGTACAACCGTGGTGCACTATATTAATTGCTCCACAAATGGTACATTTTGGTTTTGGACTTTTGGCGATGGCGATGAATCAACGATGTCATCACCCACTCACGTCTATTCCACCCCCGGCTTTTATGATGTCGTTCTGGTAGTTACAGATGAATTTAATTGCACTGCAAACACGCACTTGGAAATAGAGGTGGTGGACGGAACTACTTTCTATATGCCTAACGCCTTTACTCCTGACGGAGACGGACTCAATGAAACCATCAAACCTGTTTTAACCAACTGTATGTCGGATAGTTATGAGTTTATTATTTTTGACCGATGGGGGAAAATGGTTTTCCGTACCACCGAAATTAACCATGGATGGGACGGGATTTATAACGGAAAAATGGTTTCTATGATGACCACTTTTGTCTATACCATTCATTATAGCGATATTATGGGAACGCCGCACCAGAAAGTGGGCTCTTTTACGCTGTTGCCGTAACTTATTCTATATCGTCTGTGAAGAATTCCACTTTATTATAATATTGTAAAAGTTCTTTTTTATTGCGGGCTTCGTAGCCGATGGCAGCGTTGAGTTGCTCGTGCGGAACGGCTATCGCAATTTCGGAACAGTCACTTGGCTGTAAAAAAGGAAGAAATCGCCGATGCCATTGTTCTGTCATCACTAATTCTTTAAAAGAAACATGAAATGGTCCGGCTACTAATTGTGTCCCGTTGATTAATCCTTCCGACGGGTGCAAACCCACTCGCAAAACAGTGACCTGTCCGGCTTCAAATATTTCCATTGCCGCTATCGAATAATCAATCGCTTGTTCGATGGTAAGTGGTTGATAATGACCATTTTTATACAATTTCTCTAAAAAGGTATCCTTGATAACCAAAGTCGGATAAATGCGCGTGCATTTTGCTCCGAAGTCAACAATTTGCCGTGCCGTTTTTTTAGTTTTTTCAATGGTGTCGAAAGGCAATCCGACCATCATCTGTAAACCTAATGTAAATCCGTAAGAATTAATGAGTTGAGATGCTTTTTCTACATCTTTCACGGTGTGCCCGCGCCCCGAAAATTGCAACACTTCTTCATCTAACGATTGCGCTCCTAATTCAATTATGCGAACCCCATGTTTTTTTAGATTTTCTAATATGGGTTCATTGATATAATCGGGGCGGGTGGAGAGCTGAATGCTCTCGATTTTACCACTTTGCAAGTATGGCTGTACGGCATCTAAATAGTAGTTTTGTTCTTCTAAAGACATGCCGGTAAATGTACCGCCGAAAAAAGCAATTCGCTTCATTCCGTCTTGTGGAAATGTTCGCAAATATTGTTGAATAGTACTGTTAATTTCTTCTAAATCAATGATTTGATGATGATTGGTGATATTGTATTGATTGCAATAGATGCAGCGAAAAGGGCACGCTTTTTCTGGAATAAAGATGGGAATGGTATAATGTGTTTTCACTTTCTATTCTCTTAGAATTGGAAATAGATGAATGGCTGTAAGTCGGCAGTAATGAATTGATACAATAAGAAAACGACCACAACTACAATAATGAGCATCAACCACATGGGTAACATGGCGAAATTTATTCTATACCAACGTTTCCATTTGTCTGGTAGCCAATGAATTAACATGCCAACGGCGAACATGATAAAAACGTAAAGGTAGGTATTCAATATTTCCGGTATTTGTGGCAAGTTCCATGTACCTCCAATTTGAGCCACCATTAATTTTGCTGTATTCCACGCTGTTTCATTGGCAATGGCAGGGTCTAAATTGGAACCGGAACGGAAGAAAAGTCTTGTGAATGAAATAAATACGAATGTAAGAAAGATATACCAACCTCTGTTCAACCAAGGTAGCGGTTTGTTTTTGAAAACCAAGGAATAGAGATTGTCGAGCAAAGTGCCGGCAAAAATCACGCCGGTCCATACGCAACCTATCATCATGGCAGGGTTCGGGAAGAAATGGTGAAGTACGATGAAAAGAGAAAAAAGGAGGAATGTCAAAATGGAGCGGAGATATTTTTTCAGGACTTTCCAAAGTTTATAAATGAGGATTCCGCAGCCGTTCAGACCGCCCCAAATCATAAAATTCCAGCTTGCGCCGTGCCAAAGACCACCCAACAACATAGTAATCATTAAGTTGATTTGTGTCCGTACTTTCCCTTTCCGATTTCCGCCAAGGGGAATGTACAAATAATCTTTGAGCCACGTGGAAAGAGAGATGTGCCACCGTTTCCAGAAATTGCCGGGGTTAGTGGCTTTGTAAGGAGAATCGAAGTTTTGCGGCAAATAAAATCCCATCAACATCGCAACGCCGATGGCAATGTCCGTATAACCCGAAAAATCGGCATATACTTGCAAGGAATAGATGAATAATGCCGACAAGTTTTCAAATGCCGTAAAAAGGTTAGGATTGTCAAAAACGCGGTCCACAAAATTGACGGCAAGATAATCGCTTAAGATGATTTTTTTTATTAAACCGTTGAGAATCCAAAAGATAGCAATTCCGAATTGCCGTTTGGTGAGAAAAAATTTCTTATATAGTTGAGGTATAAACTGATTGGCGCGGATAATGGGACCTGCAACTAATCCAGGGAAAAAACTGACGTAAAAGCCGAAATTCAAAATGTTGCTAATGGGGGCAACTTTTTTGCGATAGACATCTACCAAGTAGCTGATACTCTGAAAGACGTAAAAAGAAATCCCTACCGGCAGTAAAATTTTGGAGGCATCAAAGCGATTGGAGCCGATTAATTCGTTCGTCCATTGTGCAAAATGATTGACTACGGTCAGGTTGCTATGGAAAATGGAATTATAGACGTCGGTAAAAAAGTAGGCGTATTTAAAGTAACAAAGGACAAAAAGATTAATGAAGACACCTAAAAAGAGTAGGAATTTGCGCTTGAACGGTGTTTCGGCGCGGTTGATGACTTTTCCGATGAAAAAGTCGTATAAAGTAGTGAATATCAATATAGTAATGAATAGACCGGAAGTTTTATAGTAAAAAATGAGGCTGACAAAAAACAAGAAGGCGTTGCGCAGGAGGCACCGATTTCGCAGCAAAGAAAAAAATGCAAAGACGATGGCGAAAAAAGCCCAAAAATAAAATTGGGTAAAGAGTAACGGATATTTTTCGTCAAAAGAGAAAATATTAGTAAAAAAGATTCGGAGATTTTCGATATTCATTATTCAGATTGAAATGGAGTGCAATTAATAGGATGTTTAGTGTTTTTTCATTGCACTCGATTTACTGTATCGAGGTTTTCCCGTACCGAGGTTTGAGCGGTTTCTGCGCCGTTTGTATTTATCGTTGATTCCGTCATCTTCTAATGCTTTGTTGCCATTGGTGAAGCGCGGATTTCCCCCTGCGCGCGGGAAATCAAATTGATAACTAACGCCGATGATCGTGTTCCAAACGCCTTCAAATCCTCTTTTTACGGATGGAAGCGCGTCTAAATAGTCGCTGCTGACCCACGTGGCACCCGTTTCAAAATAGACCCGCAACTCCGGCAATATGCGATAACTGCCACCAATGCCAAACGGTATGGCAAAGCAATAATGGTAGCCGGTCGCCTCTATTAATGAGTTGAAAGACGGATAAGCCCCTAATACTTCTCCCGTTGTCGTACTCCACATCTTGCTCTGGAAACCGTAGATGCCAAAGCCTATTTTCGGATATACCGCCCAATCAGTTTCTACATTACATACCGATAAAATGTCTATCGTATGAGAAATGACAATTTCATTATTCCAGCGGGAAAAAAATGCTAACTTGTCGTACTTGTCGTGTGCCGAAACGTGCGCTACTTTGAATTCCAACGCTGCCGTCCAAAATGGCGTCACTCTTTTGCCAAAATAACCCCCTAATACGAAGTTTCTGTCTTTATAAAATGATGATTGAAACGGTGTTGCGGGAAATATTTTGTTCGTATTGTCATTAATGTCACCGTAAAAAGAATTGACTCCTAAGTTTAAACTGCCCTCCCATTTTTCGAATCCATGATAAAAAAAATAGTTATCTGATTGTCCTTTAATAGAATAGAGAGACAGAAACAAGAGAAATGATAAGAATATTTTTGAGACTTTCATTATTTTTAAAATCCATTTAGTGGTAAATAAATTGTCGGCAAAAGTAATAAAAATCCTACAATAATCAGGCATAGAATAAAAGGAAAAATAAATTTTGCCCATTTAGCGTAAGGGATGCGTGCAATTCCTAAGCAGCCGATTAAAACTCCTGATGCAGGCGTTATCATATTAGTGAACCCGTCTCCGAATTGAAATGCTAACACATTGATTTGTCGCGAGATACCGACCAAGTCCGAAAATTCTGCCATCATTGGGATCGTGAGTGCTGCTTTGGCAGAGCCAGACGGTATAATCAAATTCAAAAGGTTCTGAATCACGTACATGCCGCCTACCGCACCCTCCTTCCCGCTATCGGCAACCAATTGGGACGCTCCGTATAATATTGTGTCCACAATTTTCCCGTCTTGCAAAATGACAATAATTCCTCCCGCCATTCCTACAATCAGTGCGGCATTCATGATGTCTTTACAACCTTCTAAAAAAAGTCGTATCATTTTGTCAAACTTGATACTGTAAGCAAATCCGGTGGCAATGCCCATCGCCAAAAACAACGCCGCTATTTCGCCAACGTACCAGCCGTAACCCAAAACGCCGACTACCAACATGACGATGGTGAGTAAAAGCAGTGTCAGTATAAATCCATGAACCGACTGACGCGCCGCGTAAAATCCTAATAATATATATATTCCCGCAATGATGGGAAATAAAACGGCGGTGTGAATGTTGTTCCCGATGGTAATTTGTGTGATGGGAAATCGAATAGCCAAAAATATGAGCAAACCGGAAATTAATCCATAAACAAGCCAAGTGCTTGTGCGTGATTGAGTCGTTTCATCTTCTGTTTTTTCTAAGGCTCTGTCTCGCCAATAACTGTCCAATTCGTACATAAATGAGCGTTTCGGATTTTTTTTGACGCGGTTGGCATAGAAAAGCGTGAACGCAATGGCGATGGTGGTAAGAATCAGCCAGCAAAAAAAGCGGTATTCTAAACCCGAAAAGGGTTGTAAATTGGATAAACCTTGTGCAATGCCGATCGTGAATGGGTTGAAGATGGCACCTGCGAATCCGACGTGCGCTGCTACGTAGCACATCAGTACGCCCACCACCGAATCATAACCCATAGAAATAGCTAACGGAACAAAAATAACAATAAAAGCCAAGGTCTCTTCGCTCATTCCAAAAATGGCACCAAACAAACTGAAAAGTATCATAATCAGTGTGATAACAATATTATTCACACCGATTTTTTGAAAAAAACGTCTCTTTTGTAGTTTCTTTGTAAAATTTAAAAAGGAATAAATACCTTTGTCAATGGCTTTTGTGCTGTTCATTATCCAGAAAGCGCCGCCAATCATCAAGATAAAGACGATAATGTTGGAAGTATTTTTAAATCCGTTATAAAAAGCGGTGAACACTTGCCATGTTTGCGGTTCGTTTTCAACTTTGTGATAGGAATCGGCAATTACGACCTCCTTTTCTTCGCCATCTACCATCACGGTTTCGCGTTCAAATTCTCCCCCCGGAATTATCCATGTAAGTATGGCACAAACTATTACAATAAAAAAGACGATGGTAAAGGTGTGTGGAATCTTTATTTTGGAAGCCATGTCTTTTATTTAATGGTTTTAAACATTTTATTCCAACGAATTTTCCCTTCACCCCAATCTTTGAACTTGTCTAATGAAAGCCAAACGAGAACCGGTTTTCCGACAATATGGTTTTCCGGCACAAAGCCCCAGAAACGGGAATCGGCGGAGTTGTGACGGTTGTCGCCCATCATAAAATAGTAGTCCATTTTAAATGTGTAACTGGTTGCTTCTTTTCCGTTAATATAGATTTTTCCGTTTTTGCGTTCAAGGGTGTTCAATTCATAATTGCGGATAATTTGTTCGTACAGAACAATCGTTGAGTCATTAATCGTTACGGTTTGTCCTTTTTGGGGAATCATGAGAGGTCCAAAGTTATCTTTATTCCACGGATAGCGGGCATCGTGCGGGAAGATGGATGCATTGTATTCGCCGGCTTTTTCAAACAAGGGGGTCACGATTTTTCCCATTTTTTCAATTTTTTCTCTTTGTGATTGATGTAAGTGATAAATGGCAACACTCGGAGCTATTTCCTGTCGGTCTTCTTCATTGATATTTAGTTCTTTTCTTTTTTTAACCGAAATACCGCCTTCAACTTTGTAAGAGAACTGCATCTTTTCGGGATTCTTTGCTGCCACGCCGTTGATATACAGCTGTCCGTTAATAATTTGAAGTTTGTCGCCGGCAATCGCTACGCAACGTTTTACATAATTTTCCCTTTTGTCATTAGGACGGCTAATTACGTGGTATTCATTCCAAACTGCTGCCCGTCCCATACCTTGATGATAAGTGGAATTGCCATATTGTAGTTGCATGGCACTGATGAATTCGGGACCGTATTTATTTTCCACCATGCTCTTCTCGGCAGGGGTGGCGTTGGGATTTAAGATTGCCTCGAACTCACGCACGATGGCGTAGTAGCTTTCACTTTGTCGCTCTAAAGCGACCGTGTCTCCATCAGGATAATTAAAAACAATGGGACTGTTATTCTGAATTTTTTGCAATGCCGGAAAACGCATGTAGGGTAATTGTAACCATTCCACGTATGAGCGGGTTGTTTGCGTGAAAAGCAGGGTATGGTGCATAAAAGGAACTGCCAAAACGGTTTCCGGAATGCGGGCACCATAGTGAAATTTACTGACTGCCAAATAATCGCCTACCATCATCGAACTTTCCATAGATGAAGTGGGAATGGCGTAGAATTCTAACAAAAAAGTTCGAAAAATAAATGCAGCAGCAACGGCGAAAATAATAGCATCACCCCATTCACGCGTTTTACTCTTTTTGAATTTCGGTAAATCTTTAAATCGAATGTATTTTTCTTTTTTTGAAAATCCTAAATAGGGTAGATAAATAAAGTAAAAAAATGTTCCGAATATCAATGGAAGATAACTCGTTTTCCTATATAGTCGGATGGTCTTCCATATCATCATGTATGTCATGAAAATGCCGATAAATGGGAAAATTATCAGCAACATCCACCACCAGGGGCGGGAAAGTATTTGAAGCCAAACCCACATACGGTAAACAGGAATCAGTGATTTCCAGCCTTTTTCACCCGCTTTTTCAAAAATTTTCCACAAACCGATTTGGTAGCCAATGAGTGCAATGAAAGAAATAATCACAACGACTGTATAGGAGATTTCCATAATGTTATAATATTATTGTATAAAGGTATTAAACGTTTCTATTAATCAAATATTTTAGCGGACAATCTTTTCTTCTTTAACCGCTTTTTGATAGAGTCCGTCAATCTTGCGATCAATAAAGTCTTTTTTCTTCTTTTGAATCAGCATAGTACGAACACTTTCAAAATAATCGTGTGATTCTTCTCCGGTTTGTTGGGTCTTATAATCAAGAACGACAATAAGATAGCAATTATCTTCGTCGATTTTTTCAAAATATTCAGGTTGTAGTTTGAGGTTTGTTTTATCTTCTATCTCAATAGGAATTTCGAATTGAATGTCTTCCCAATAGAGCCATCGGTCGTCTTCGATAAAATACTCGATAGAATCGCCGCATAACTCTGCAATCTTGACTTTTTCAGTCATTCGTCTGGATTCATCAAACAAAATTTCTTTCAATTCATTGCGCACTGCGGAGTTCTTATTTAATTTGACGTAGTTTATTCTTACAATTTCTTTGGTAGAAATCAGGTTCACTTTAGTAGCGCGGATGGTCTTGAGAACTTCTTCGTCCGAAACTTGAAATGCCGACGTGTCTGAAGTTATTTTTTCAAAATATTTATTTCTCAAAAGAGACTTCCGGTATTCTGTCATTTCTTCGTCGAAAATTTTTTCTGATACAGAGAGCTCATTTTCAGCTTCATGCAGAATAATCTGTTCGGTTATCCAATTATTGATTACTTGATTAGCGAAAGCAATGCTGTCATCTTTGTTGAGCCCTTCGGGCAAAAGGGAAGCAACCTCTGAATAGTAAAGTTTATTGTTATAAACCTCTGCTAACACCCGGTCATCTGTTGAATTACAGCCGACAATGATGAGTGCAATAAACGGAAAAAAGAAGAAAAGATGTTTCACTTTTAATTTTTTAATAATGTTGAAAAGAGCGCTTCGTTGATGCGAGGATTATATTTTTTGCGGAGTTCGGCAAGCCATTTCTGGTCTAAATATTCTTGATAATCAGTGATAACAATGGCTTTAATATCATTTAATTTACTGATTTCTAATGTGGTAGGATCTGTATATTTGGATAGATTTGATTGGTAGAATTGTTCTAATCCGACAGTATCGGAGACGGCTTTTCCCCACACATTTTGGGTGTTGATTTCGTACAATACCATTCCGTCGTGGAACTCTTTGACAAGTTCGCGCAGCTCGGGATATTTTTCCAAAATATGGTCATTTTCATAGCGCATCATATTGTCTTGTACGTACATGTCAAATCTTTCATTTATAAAGCTTTCAATTTCTTCTTTTTTTAGTTGCATACCTTTGAAGCGATTGATGTATTTGGCGAAATCAATTGCTGTGATTGTTTGGTCGGCATAAGTTGCCATTGGTTGTAATTTTTCAATGCCTTTTAGTTCGTCTAATTTCACGGTTTTAGATTGGAAAAATTCCTCCGGCATGTTTTTGAGGATGAACTTGATGGCTTTTGTTTTTCCGGCTTCGTTGTAGTTATATTCTTTTTTTATTTTGGTAATAAAAGAAGATTTGCTCTTGAAGGAGCGTGAATCGCGTGAAATTCGGTTACGGAGAGAGTATTCCATGTCATCATCTATATTCACGTAGGATACGGCAATAAGTTGGACAATGTGCCAGCCATAGTTGGTGGCAATCGGCTCAGACACTTTGCCGGCGGGTAGGGTAAGGACAGCCTTAACAAAATCTCCCGTTCGGCGATTGGGGGCAAATGGCTCTACCTGACCGCCTTTATCTTTCGATACCGCATCATCAGAATATCTGGCAGCTACTGTTTCAAAAGGAGTGCCCGCTTTTAATTCGGCCTGAATAAGCGATAATTTAATACGGGAAGAATCGCTCATTTGATGGTCCGCCGCTAAAGTATCGGAAACGAAAATTTGTCCGATACTGATACTTTTGATGGCCTGAATGATGTCGGTTACATAAACCAAGTGATAGCCGAATTGGCTGCGAATCGGCATGGAGATTTGTCCGATTGGGGTGTTGTAAGCTGCTGTTTCAAAGGGATATATTAAATCTAATACGGTAAAATAACCTAAGTCCCCTTGGTTGCCCGGGTGTACGCGTCCGTTTTGCGGGTTCGTCATGTCGCGAGCTGACGGGTCTTCAGAAAATTTTACCGCTGCGTCGGCAAATGTATAAAGACTCGAAAGAATCTCTTCGCGAATGGTAAGGGCTTTCTTATAAGCTGCCATCGTGTCTTTTGGGGAGGCATTTTCCGGACAATTAATCAAAATATGAGAGGCTCTCACGTGGTATTTTGCTCTTGCTTTTGCTTCGTTCATCAACTGTTCCGTCACCTCTTTATCTATCAAATATTGTTGTGAAGATTGTTTCTGATACGAAAGTAACTCTGTCTTAAATTGTTTGAGCGTATCTAATTGTAAAGCTTCGCCCTCTTTTACTTTCATTTTAAAATTGATAAATAACTCTAAGTACTCGCGCAGGTCTTTTTCGGTTGCGGTCGTGAGATTGTTATTTTTGGAGTATGTCTTCAAAAATTCATCTTTTGTAACGGACTCATTTCCAATCGTTACCAACACATTTTTTTCTTCTTGTGCAAAAGATGTGTATGCGGCTGACCATAATAGTAAAGTACAGATAAAAGCAATTTTTAATTTCATCTTGTTTCGATTTAATATGTTGATTTATATAATGTTATCATCATTTGTGAGCTTGGTATAGACGAAAGTTTCGGAAATATTAAGGATGTGGTGGTCTAATTTGTTGAGTAAGGCGTATAGTCTGCTGTAGAAAATTCCTTTGGATAAGTATAAAAACGGTTGATGATGTGCTACATCCAAATCCCCGATGGCATTTGACAATTTTAATAGCCGCGCATTTGCAAAACTGGCGACCATTACGGTCGTAGCCGATGATGATGGCACGGCTGCCGTTAAGGATGTTCCGGTAAAAACTACCTTCATAGGATGGGAGGTAAGACGTGCAGAATCATTACGAAATCTTTGATTTGTAATATATTGCAAGTTTTCGCTCATATATTTTATCCCCAACAAAAATAGTAATAGCGAACCCATCAAGTGTACGCATAACAGAATGATTGAAGTACTATCCATGTGGTAGAAAATTTGCTGCAAAAATAAGAAATTTCCCTTATAAATTGATACAATCATTCTACAATTATTGTAGAATCTTGATAAAATTAATTTTACAGCACAGTTACGATTCCGTGGTATTTTTCTTTTTTATGAATATCTACGGGTTCTGCAAAAATGACGTAAGTATAGGTTTGATTTTGGAATATTTTGCCGTTTACGGAGCCGTCCCATTTGAAATGCGGATCTTCCGAATGGTAAACCAACATTCCCCAACGGTTGTAAATAAAAATCTCAAATTCTCCGACTTTTGTTCCTTCCGGCAGCGCGAAATAGTCGTTGATGCCGTTGCAGTCGGTAGGAGTAATGGCATTGGGAAGATAAATATTGAACGGACATCTTTCAATAAGAATTGACGCAACTCCCTTACAGTCACCATCTTGTGCGGTAACATAGTATGTTCCGGCGAACAGAGCGGTAATCTGGGGCGTTGTTTCGCCGGTACTCCATAAAATAGAGGGGGCGTTTGTTTGTGCTACCAAGATGGCTTGGTGATTTTCACAGAAATCCTCTGTCTGATTCTCAATGCTGATGTCAATATCGGTATTCAGTGTCACTTCAATATCATCGTTGGCTTCACACCCATTGCTGTTGGCAACGATTACGGAATATATTCCGGGTTGTGAAACGGAAATGGAGGGTGTGGTCGCGCCGTTACTCCACAAATAGGTGTCGAAGCCGGTTCCTGCGTTGAGTATGACGGGAAATTGATAATCGTAACAAATCGAAATATCGTTGCCTAATGAAACAGAGGGGCGAGGGGCGTATGTCAGGTTTAATTCCAAAATACTGTCGCACATTCCGGAGAGGTCTATTGTATCGCGATAAGTGCCGGGCTGTGTAACTGTCAGTCCGTTAAAAAGATAACTCTCACCCGGACAAATGGTGACGTTGGTTACAATCGGGTCAATCGGCGCAATGTGTACAAGGGCAGTGATGGTATCGAAGAAATCATTAAAACAGTTGGAGGTAACGCGCTCAATGATAACGGTAACGATATAGGTGCCGGGAATTGGATATTGGTGTACCACGATTTCTCCGTCACCGGTTTGCCCATCGCCAAAATCCCAATGGATGGCCGTATAATCGTAATCTACCTCTGCTTCAAAAGTGATGGGATTGAACTGACATTCACTAGCACCATTCAATAAAGCGGATACCGGAATGTCATTAATGAGTACTTGGCGGTTCAGGTTGACGGCACTTGCACCTACCGAATAAGAATAACTTTCACAGTTTCCCAATCCATAAACGTGCGCAATGAACCCGTCTTGGCTGTTTCGCAGGGTGTGTGATCCGTAGGCAAGCGTTATTTTGGCGTATGAATACAAGGGATTACCGCTCACCGGACTAAATTGTGCTGCAATGTTGCTGCCATCTAATGTCATGCCTGCCACATCATCTGTTTCAGTAACGATATTGACGAAATGGTATTGCGTAACATCAACGGTAAATGTTCCAAATGTTATCTCATTGATTTTTTGTTCAATAGGATTAATGACCACCATGGATGGGTCGCCATTGGTACCGCCGTAGTCATATCCTGTGAAGTAAAGGAAAACGGATGCAGGTTCGGATGTTTCAAGAAATGCGGAGGCTTCAGAACTTTGCATCTCAAATTCGAAAGTAGCACCGGCATTGATAACTGAAAGCAATGAACCGTTCTTGGTAATTCTACAATTATCGTTGAGTGCTGTCACGCGAATGATGTCATTCGAGCGCATACTGGAAGTGGTAAGCACGAATTTCTTTCCCCAATAAGCTACGGGAATCGATTGTTCCACGATATGGTCGCAGCAGCAGTTGCTTGAACGAACATTGACGCATATATTTCCACTTAAAACGGCAATTTTCTTGCAATCTCGCGCAACAATTCGCGTGCCGGAAAAGTCCCCTAAATTCGAGGCTACCTGATAACACTGTCCGCGATTAAGGGTTACCGAAAAAGTTGTATTGGCAGGACGCCCATTCTCCGTTGAGTTGGTCGGCGTTATATCTACAACCGTATTGTTTTCATCCGCTATTATCGCAAAAACACAGCTGCGGACCGTGACAGGATAGGTTTGAATCATGTATTCTTCCATCAAGGTCGGTTGAGGCAGCACGTTGGTGATGTCAAATGATGCGCTGGTAAGATTGGAAGAATAGACCGAAACCGTATCGGTAGCCGTAACAAAAAGTCCCGTATTTGTAACGGATTCACTATTAATAGTATAAGCTTGGGCTTGCGGAATGACTATTTCTGTTACCAAACCTTGCGTAACGGTGAACGGCATATTCCACCCCGTATTCGGATTGTTAATATTTCCACTGCAACTGCGCGAACCGGTAATAATCAATTTTAATTCTAATGAATACCCTTCATCAATATTTTCCAAGAATGTAACCCAAAACTGTTTGCCTAAAGTGGAGTTGCTTTGCGCAAAACTTCCCACAACAGAGGTAACGAATAACAGTGCAACGAAAAAAGCTTTTATGATTCCTTTCATAATGGTAAATTTTTCATATAACGAAAATACTTCCGCTATACATGTGTTTTTTTAATTCGTAAACGGGCTTGATAATAATCTTATAGGTAAATACATTATTATTGGCAATTTTACCATTTACCGTTCCATCCCAGCTAAAGTGCGGGTCTGTAGAATGATAGACAATTTCTCCCCAGCGGTTGTAAATAAAAATCTCAAATTCATCAATAATTTTGGTAGTCGTCATGCAGAAAACATCATTCATCCCGTCCATAAAAGTCGGGGTAATGCAGTTCGGTAAATAGATGTCAAGAGGGCAAGTCGGGATTTCGATGATGGCGGTGGCATCGCATTTTCCGTCGTAAGCGCGAACCGAATAGCGTCCGAAGTGATGAATTTCAATGGTTTCCGTTGTTTCGCCGGTGTTCCATAAAATGTTAGGGGCATTGGTTACGGCGGTTAGCAATCCGCTGCCGGTTTCGCAGAGTTCTTCCGTTTGGTTCATAATTTCAACATCAATATTGCTTTGAAGGGTAATAGTGACTTCGGCATCGCCTTGGCAGCCGGAATTATTATATACCAAAACGGAGTAAGTGCCGGGGCTGTTGACTTGAATAGAGGAAGTTGTTTCGCCCGTGTTCCATTGGTAGCCGGCGTAGTTTCCGCCGGGACTCAAAATGACGGGAAATTCCGAATCGGAGCAAAGCGTCAGGTCATTCCCTAAGGAAACTGTCGGTATTGCTGCATAGCTGATCGTCAATTCCACAATGCTGTCGCAGCCGGCAGATGTGGCAATAGTGTCGCGATAAACGCCGGGTGTTGAAAGTGTTATACCATTAAAAAGATAACTCTCGCCGGGGCAAAGCACTACTTGAATGGGAATAGGGTTACTTGGAATAACCGATAACGTTAATTCCAGAACGCTATCACATTCCGAGTCAGTACTCAAAGTGTCCAAATATACACCGGGGGCGGTTAAAATTGTGCCGTTGAAATCATAACTTCCTCCCGGACAAATAGTTGCAGAAATCGGAATCGGGTCAGGCGGCGGAATATTAACGATTGTATATAACGTGTCTTGCATCGCATTCATGCAGTTGTTGACCACTCGGTCAATGACCACCATGACATTATAACTACCGGGTTGTAAGTAGTTATGGGTAACAACATCGCCGATTGCGGTGGAATCATCACCAAAATACCAAGTAATAAAATTATAATTATAGCCGACATCAATGCTAAAATCGATAGGCATATTAAAGCAATACTGTTGATTATCTGGAATATTGGCGGTATTTACATCGTTCACGAAGACCTGATTGGTGAAATTAATGGCGTTAGAACCTACGGAATAAGCGTAAGAGGTAACATTGAGCAATCCATAGACATGGGCAATAAACCCGCTGTCACTTTCTAAGGTATGGGTGGCATGCGCAATCGGCAGACGAGCGAACGAAAAAGTATTGTTGCCGTTCAACGGCATAAATTGTGGTCCAATATTGGTGCCGTCTAACCTGAGCGAATTCACATTAGATGTAGGCGTTACGATATTTACGTAGTGATTGATTACATCACTGTATTCGTAAGTACCGAAAGTTATTCTTTTGATACGTTGTTCAATGGGGTTAATAATCACCATAGCGGGGTCGCCGTTGGTGCCGGCGCAACTTTGCCCTACCAGATACAAATAGGTAATGGCGGGACCGGAGGTTTCAATGAAGCAAGAACCCTCGGTCGATAATAGTTCAAATTCGTATGTACCGCCCGCGTTGAGGGTACTCACCACACTACCGTTCTTTGATACGGTCGTATTGTTATTATAGGCAGTAACCCTGACTCTGTCACGTGAGCGGTCTCGGGAAGTGGTCACTGCAAATTTTGTTCCCCAATAGGCGGTGGGGAGCATCGGTTCATAAATATGGTCGCAATAAGTACATGATATCGGGACATTGGTGCATTTGTGACCGGCAAAAACGACAATTTTTTTGCAGTCACGGGCGATGACCCTAGAACCGGAAAAATCGCCGTTCGCAGATGTTGTTACAAGTTGATAGCAATTTCCCTGATTGAGGGTGACGCTGAACGTACTGCCGGCGGGATTACCTCCGGTAGTGGCTGCCGTTGGAGTAATATCAACGGTAGTGTTGTTTTCCGTCGCCACTATCAAAATCGAGCTGCCGTTTAAATTGGGATTATAAGTCTGAATCAGATATTCGTCAAGAAGTGCGTGCGTTGGCAAAAGATTGGCACCGTCAAAGGATCCGTAGCGGTAGTTCATGGAATAGGCCGAAATGGTGTCGGTAGCCACGATATGCAAGCCCATATAGGAAATTCCAGATTCTGTCGTAACATATCCTTGAGCTTGTGGAATCACTACATCTACTCGTCCGTTATTGGTAAGTGTAAAATTGGTACTCCAGCCGGTTGAGGGGTTTGAAATGGTTCCCGTGCAAGCCCGTTCAGCGGAAAGAATTACGCATATTTCTTCAGGTGTACTGGCAGCCTGCATGAAAGCGAACCAAAAATCACGCCCTTGTGTTGAGGGAACTTGCGCCCGGATTGGGGAATAAATAAAAAATGTTACAATACAAAGTATTGATAATAAGTAATTTTTGTTTGAAAATTTATACAAGTAAGCCTTCATTTAGCAAATTAATTCTTTAACATTAATATGACGCAAAGATAAAAAAAATGTTGCCTCACTTCCACTTTTTTTAAAAAATAAAAAAAAAAACGGAAAGATGTGAATCTTTCCGTTTTTGACAATGAAAAAAAAGATTATCTACCACCTTTTTTTACATTAGTTCCTTCTTTTTTTACTTCTGTTTGAGTGGCATTAACAGTTTTGTCAACTGCTTTTTCAACAGTTTTTTGTACAGTTGTGTTTTCTTTTTGAGTCGTTGTTGCTGGTTTGGTAGCTTTGTCTGTCGGTGTAGCTGCGGTTTCGTTAGCTGCTAATTCAGCTGCAATAGCATCAGCAATAGCTGCAGAATCAGCTTGAGCTTTAGCGATAGAATCTAATCTTGCTTGTTCTGCTACTTGATTCAAAGAATCTTGATTAACGGTAACTTCTTTTTCAGTTTTGGTTCCGCAAGCAACGAATAAACCGGCTGCTAATAATACAAAAAATAATTTTTTCATTTTTTTCTAATTTTAAATTGGTTGATATATTTAAGGTCTAATGATTATTTTGCAGGAACGTATGTTAAAGTGAAGGTGTAAGTTCCGGGAGCTTTTGTAGTTTCTTCGACTTCAGTAAAAGTATAGTTTACTTTTAAAACATCTTCCGTTAATTCAACGACTTTTACACTTTCAACAGCGGCATCATAGAAGAAAGGGATTTGCATATCCATGGTCATTGCATCTTCATTCAAACTGTAACTTCCTATTGAAGATTCGTCTGCGGCTTGGTTATCGCAAACATCGTCACCCGGGTTCATATATTCGAAACCATCTTCTTTGAATGTGATAATGTCGTCTTTTTCGCAATCGAAAACATATCCGTCAAATAAGTTGCCAATTTGGCCACCTCCATTCAAGTTGTATGCAGGTGATGACGTTGCTGTACTTAAAGTCCAACCTTTTTTGATTTGTAACATTTCAGTCATTGTTTTTTCTTTTGTACAAGAAGAGAAAGCAGTTTGTATGCTTGCTTTCTCTTCTTTTGTACAAGAAGAGAAAGCAAGCATACAAACTGCTGCTACTACGATAATACTTAAAGTGCTCTTTTTCATAACTTTATAAATTTTAATTGATAATAGATTTGTTAGAGCAATATTACTATTATTTTTAATATGATTACTCATTTTTCATTTTTTTTAACTTTTTTTATATTTTATTGATATTCAAAATGTTGTATATCATACTTGTTATTTTTTGTTAGTGAGAGAGATATAGGTATAAATCGGATAATGGTCAGAGGTCGGAATGGAAGTTTCAACATGATGGCCGAAAGCGTTATATTGTTTGGAGTGAAGGATATTATCGATTCGGTAGTGTGGCATATTGTTTCCGTGGTAGGTGTGCCCGAGACCTTCGCCACTTTCGCGGAATGAATCGCGCAGGTTATCGGCAATTTTATTGTAGCAATAGGAGGCGGGTGGGTCATTAAAATCACCGCAAACAATGACCGGATAGGGTGAGTTCTGTATGTGTTCAGCTATTATCTTGGCTTGATTCTCCCTTCTTTTGGCAGATTCGGTTAATTTCCGATACAATTTTTTCGCATTCTTTTCAAATGCAGGGTCTGACATGTTGTTTTGGGTGATCTGCTGGCTCACTGAGTAGTCGTTTTTATTAAGATGCAATGAGGTGAGATGAATATCATACACGCGAATGGTGTCGCCACGATACTTAATGTCCACATAGACCGCCGAATTGGAGGAACTATCTGTGATGATGGGTTCCGCATTTACGATTTTGTATTTGCTGAAAACTGCCAATCCAAAGAATTGTTGTTGTTTGATATTATCAGGAAAGTATTGGTAATAAGTTGTTTCGTTATTATCCAATCCCAATATGGACAAAATGGAATCAGTGGTGTGAAAATTTAGCGTTTCGCTCTTATCCCAAAAAAATTCTTGAAAGCAAACGATGTCGGGGTTTCTTTCGCGTAAAAATGAAAATATCATTTTTTTCCCTTTGTTGTCGGCATCATTGTTCTCATTATAATAGCCGAACAGTTGTACATTGTAACTCATTACTTGAATCGTGTTGGGGCAATTTTCCGGCAGAGCTTTCTCTTTCAATTGGAAATGTTTATCAATGGTACTGACATTTAATAGTATGAGTAAAAGAGAAATAAGGCAGTATTTGTAAGAAATAATCAGCCACGCAATCACAAAGGCGAGGTTAATATAAAGGATGAACGGGAAAACAATCCCGCAGCTGACAATGATTCCGGAAAAAGAAGGTGGAACATATTGTGCCAAGAAGGTTAAAAGTAGCCCTGTAGCTGCTATTATGTTCAGTGGCAGCAATATCCAAAAGAAAAACCGTTTAATTCCTATTTTCTTATCCATTTTTATTTTTTGCGATAAAAGAACAGAAAATCTTTTTCTTCTTTCGACAACGAAGCGTAGCCGTCGCGGGCGACTTTATCCAAGATGATGTCCAATTTTTCTTCTTGTTGTCGTTTTTGGGCGTTATAGTCGGCGTCTGACATCGGTCTTGCTTGGTTTGGACGGGAAGAGTAGAATTTGGTTTTTACCTTTTTAGGTTTTGACTTTTGCGCCTGGAGAAGGAGCAGACAGAGTGCCATCAATGAGCCGTAGATTGCGCCGCCAAGGTGTGCAATATGCCCGCCGGCATTATTCGAAGTAATACTTACTAAATCAATGACAATGAATATTAAAGCAATCCATTTCAGTTTTATGCTGCCGATTAGAATGAGGTTGATGGAGTGGTTGGGGCGGTAAATGGCAATGGCAAAAAGAACCGCCATAATGGCACCGGACGCCCCCATAACAATGGCTTGCGGCATGATACTCACAAAAACAGGAAAAATATTGTAGGCAAACATATATAGCAAATTTCCACAAACTCCGCCAACAAAATAGGTAATCCATAATTGCTTGTTAGTTAAGTACTGCAAAAATATCTTCCCCGCCACATAAAGCATCAGCATATTAAAAAAGATGTGTCCGAGAGAGGCATGGGAAAAAATGCTCGTAATGATGGTCCACGGATGGTACAAAAAACTCGTTACATCTGCCGGAAAAGAGATGAAAAGAATCAGTATTTCGGCAAAATTAGTATCGTTCAGAAATAAATAACCGACCAAATAGAAGATAAATCGGAGAACTACAAAGAGTAGATAGATGGAGATATTGATCAGTATCAGACGATTTAGAGCCGAATTATCGCGCAAAAAATCGATAAAACGTTCTTTGAGTGAGCGTCGTGGACGAAATAAGCTGGAAAAACCGTTTCTTGAAAACATTGTACAATATTAATAATAGTATTCTTGATTTCGATTCTGCCGGTTTCGTTCTTGTTTTCGCCAAATCAGAATCAGAATGAAGCCAAAGAGCATGCCTCCCAAGTGCGCAAAGTGTCCCACGCCGTCTTGTGTACCGGTAACACCGTAAAACAATTCCAACGCGCCGTATGCAATCACGAACCATTTTGCTTTGATGGGAATCAGGAAGTATAAGTAAATCCGTGAGTTAGGAAACGACATACCGAAAGCCAACAACAACCCAAATACAGATCCGGAAGCTCCGATAATATTCGGTAAATTCAAAAAGTAACTCCTATATTCTGATAAAAAAACCGTTGCGTCATTGAGCAATAATGTCTCATTTTCGTTAGGAAATTGTTGGTAATGATCAAGTGAACTTTTAAATGTTATGAAATCGGAATATATTCTACCGGAATATTCGCTGATTTGAAAAGTGTGATTCTTAATCACCGAACTTAGATTTTCCATCGTCGGAGCGTCCAAGAAAGTATTAATCACAGATAATTCGGGGAGCATTTGGAAACTGAGAATGAGATAATGAGCGAGACCCGCGCCGATGCCCGTGATGAAATAAAAAATTAGAAATTTCTTGGTTCCCCACATATTCTCTATCGGTGCACCGAACATCCACAACGCAAACATATTGAAAAACAGATGCCCGAAATCGTTGTGCATGAACATATAGGTCAGCGGCTGCCAAACATGAAAATCGGTCGCCCCAAAATAGTGCAATCCAAGGAGTGCGTCCAAATCAATATTGATTTTCCACAGTACTATTTTTAGTAAAAAAAACAAGGCATTGAGAATGAGCAAATTTTTGACCACAGGGGGTAAAATCCTGAAACTTCCTATCCGAATATTATCACTCATGAAACCTTCTATTTATGATTCTTACTTAGTTTTTGGGGCTGCAAAAATAACGATTTTTCTTGACATTTTGTTTATTGGGGGAGTTGCTTTCGCTCATATTCAACTGTCTGATACAGAATAACATCAAAGGGTTTTTGTTTCTGCTGCGATTCTTTTAATAATGTTGAATACCAATTTTTGTCGCTTAAAATCATGTTTAAAGTCGTTATTTCGGTCTCTTCCTTGTACGTGTTGTCTAACGCCTGAAGTGCTTCTTCAATGAAATTCCACCCGAAATTGTAAAGGTTCGCATCCGTTATCATCAATAAAATCAAATCTTGATTTTGAATCAATTCTTTGAGAGAAGATTTGTCGGCATACTGAATGTTGGGGTCGAAAATATGCGGATACACGGCTTTGTTATAATACCAGAAAATATTGTCTTTAAATAAGTTATAAGAAATTCCGCTATTGTATATGCTCCAATAGTAGCTATCGCCAACGGTCAAAGTGCGGGGTTGGGTGTGTCGGGAAGTATCATTTTGAAAAGAATAAATCGGAAAATACATTTTTTCATGGGGCAGTTCACAAAGTAAATTCATGGGCGGTTCCATGTCAAAATCCAAATCTTTGTTCATCGTGGAACTGCTGTCGCCTACTTGTGTAAAATCGGGCAAATCTATATCGCATTTATTTTCAATAAATTGTGCGAGTTGCTCCGTGGCAACCCACAGCCCATAGCTGCTCCAATGCACTCCATATTTCGAATACAATAGATGAGGAGAATTCTGCTTTTTTTTCAAAAAATAGTCGTTTAAGTCCAAATAATCTACCTTTTCTTGGTTGCAAAAACGGACAAATTGCTCATAATTACTCACATCCTTGATTTCGGGGTGGTATCGGTCGGGAATTTCAGCCGGACTGAAGTGCGCTTTCCCCGGTTCAAAGACCAATAACATCGTTACGCCATATTTGTCTTTCAAAAGACGTTGCAGCCGTTTTAAAAGGATTACTTTTTTCTGAATGTAACGGTCCCCAATATAATTACGTCCCAAATACTCGGTAATGTACATTTCTTCATAAAAATTATCGTGCTTCCCTAAAACCAATTTTTCAGCATTTGTGTATCTAAACAATCTGAAATTCAATTCGTTATTAAATCGAATCCAATGATTGGAGAACCCGATATTTTGCTTAATGATTCTTTCAATTTCAGTTTGGAATCCACCTTCCCAATAGTGATTCCACGAAATACTGTCTTTGATGATATTTTTGTTTTCAGCACTGACACCGTACAATTCACGTCCCCTCATGGAGGGAATAAAACTTACAATCATTGGCAAAAACATCAAAAGAATGATAAAAACGAAGAATATTTGTGACAGACTAATTCTCTTTTGAGCCATTTTGAGATTGATTTTTTAAAACATAAAAGTTTCATAATGAACGAGATTAATATTAAAATATTATTCTAAAAATTTTTTTTTTCAAATCGATATTAGTAATAAAAAAAAGTGTATTTTTGCAGCCTCAAACACAATCGAGCGGTGCTATAGCTCAGTTGGTAGAGCAACGGACTGAAAATCCGTGTGTCACTAGTTCAATTCTAGTTAGCACCACTCCGAAAAGCTGCTTTTTTAGGCAGCTTTTTTTTGTTTTCTGTCATGATAGTTCCGCAATTTTGCGATTGTAGGCGCTGATAAGAGATGCAAAGTAACTTTTTTACAAAAATCGGGGTCGTAAATGAAAAACTTCATGTATTTTTGCCGTTGGGTTGAAGAGATGGAGTTCATTATCCTGTAGTTGAAGTGTAAATTTTAATAATCGCATAATAAGTTGAATATGAAAAAGTTGGTTGTTTTGTCGGGCGCCGGTGTGAGTGCAGAAAGCGGAATTAAAACTTTTCGGGATAGCGACGGATTATGGGAAAATTACAACGTTGAAGAAGTCGCTTCGATTGATGGCTGGTACCGAAATCCGGAATTAATGGTGCAGTTTTACAACGAACGGCGCAGACAGTTGGCAACAACAGAACCGAATGAAGCTCATCAAATAATAGGCGAATTAGAACAATATTATGAAGTCGTTGTAGTGACGCAAAATGTTGATAATCTGCACGAAAGAGCCGGCTCATCACACGTTATTCATCTCCATGGCGAGCTGACGAAAGTGTGTAGTGAAAATGGGAAAAAATGTGTCGAAGAGATCGGCTATCGCGATTTGCGCTATGGCGAAAAGGCCGCTGACGGTCACTTTTTGCGACCTTTTATCGTTTGGTTTGGGGAAGATGTTCCCCTGCTTTCGCGCGCTGCCAAGGAGATTGAATCCGCCGACATTCTAATCATCATTGGTACTTCACTGAATGTCTATCCCGCTGCTTCGCTCATTTACAGTGCTCCCGTACATTGCTCCATTTATTTGGTGGATCCGAATGAAGTACAACCCGTTGCACGTCAGGTAGAGTTTATCAAAGAACCCGCTACTGTAGGAATGAGAATACTAAAAGATAAGTTAACTTAATGAAAATAACGATGTTAGGAACCGGAACCTCGCAAGGTGTTCCGATAATTGGCTGCCAATGCCCCACTTGCATGTCTGTTGACCCGCGCGATAAACGTCTGCGTACCTCCGCCTTGGTCGAAATTGATGGAACTCATATCTTGATAGATGCCGGTCCCGATTTGCGACAACAACTCCTCCGATGTCATACCTCTCAGTTGGATGCGGTTTTGTTCACCCATGAACATAAAGATCATACCGCAGGTTTGGACGACGTGCGCCCGATTAACTTTTTAATGCACTGTACATTAAATATTTACGGACTGCAGCGCGTCATGAATGTCATCAAACGCGATTACGATTATGCTTTTAAAACCTGCAAATACCCGGGCGTTCCTGAACTAAAAATCAATACCATTACTACCGAGCCCTTTTTTATTAATCAAATAGAAATAATCCCCATTTCGGTTAAACATTTAACCCTTCCCATCTTGGGCTATAGGATCGAAAATTTCGCATACGTCACTGACGCAAGTTTTATTACTGAAAAAGAAAAACAGAAATTGATGGGATTAGATGTGTTAATAATCAATGCGTTGCGTGTAAAAGAACACTATTCTCATTTTAACTTGGCACAGGCGTTGGCAGTGATTGAAGAGGTGAAACCCAAAGCTGCCTACCTCACCCATATCAGTGACCAATTGGGGAAACACAGCGAAGTAGCTCCCACGCTCCCGGAAAACGTTTTCTTGGGAATAGACGGCTTAACCATTACCCTTTAAAAATATTATTCATGAAGCAATACGAATTATACCCGTCACCTTGTTATGTGATGTTTGAAGAATCCTTGGAAGCCAATCTGCAACTGTTGGATTTGGTGCAGCAAAGTGCCGGCGTTTCCATTATTTGTGCGCTGAAAGGTTTCTCTTTTTGGCACTCTTTCCCCTTAATTAAACACTATTTGCGAGGCGCAACAGCAAGTTCCTTGAACGAGGCGCGCCTGATTTCGGAAGAGATGGGCTGCGATGCCCATACCTACGCCCCGATTTATATTGACGAAGAGTGGGAGGATATCATGCTGTATAGCAGCCATATAACCTTTAACTCGATGAGTCAATGGCAACGCTTTCACGAAAGTGTCAAAAAATTCCCTAAGAAAATTAGCCTCGGTTTGCGCGTGAATCCGCAATATTCGGAAATAAAAACCGACCTTTATAATCCGGCTATCGCGGGTTCCAGATTGGGAATCATAGCCGACAATATGCCCGAACATCTTCCGGAAGATATTGAAGGTCTGCACTTTCACGCACTTTGCGAAAACGACAGCCACGCACTTGAAAATTGTCTGAAGTCGTTCGAAACCCGTTTTGGACATCTTATCAAAGAGTGCAAGTGGGTAAACATGGGCGGCGGTCATTGGATTACTGAAAAAAATTATGATATTCCGCATTTAATAGAAATTTTAAAAGATTTTAAAAATCGCTACCCAAATTTGGAAGAGGTGATTTTGGAACCCGGGGAGGCAGTGGGCTGGCAAACCGGAGTATTGGTTTCTACTGTGGAGGATATTGTTGAAAATCAGGGTGTTAAAATTGCCATGTTAAACATTTCGTTTTCGTGTCATTTGCCCGATTGCTTGGAAATGCCCTACAAACCTACTGTTCTGGGGGCAAGTGAACCTGATGCCAACAGCAAATTTGTCTATCGGCTGGGGGGCTGTTCCTGTTTAGCCGGCGACAATATCGGTATGGGTGACTTCGCCTTTTCGGAGCCCCTGGAAATCGGCGACCGCATTGTCTTTGACGATATGATTCATTATACCATGGTAAAAACCACTTTCTTCAATGGCGTTCGTCACCCCGCCATCGGCGTAGTCAAACATGACGGTGAGTTTATTTTGCTCTCGCAACCCGACTACGAAGCGTACAAAGCCAAGTTGAGTTAGTGGCAAACTCAATAGAAAAAAATTGCAGAAAACAAATAAAATGTTCCAACTGTTTTTGATGATAATTATTCTCTGATTTTTTCATAGTAACAAAAAAATCACTATCTTTGCACGCAAATTTTTCACAAAATAAACGATGTAGATAAGAATCTAAAACATTTATAAACATTAAATTAATCAATTTATCATGAACAACTCAAATTTCATTTTCAGAGAACCCAAGAATGAACCGATTTACGCTTATGCACCCGGGTCACCGGAACGCAAGCTATTACAAGAAGAATTGGAACGTCAGTATAATCAGACGATTGAGATTCCGATTATCATTGGAGGCAAAGAAGTAAAAACCGGAAATATGGGCAAAGTAACCATGCCTACAGAACATGGACATGTTTTGGCTACTTACCATAAAGTTGGCGAAAAAGAGGTGAAAATGGCAATAGAAGCCGCCATGTCTGCAAAAAAACAATGGGAAAATATGCCATGGATTGAACGTTGCTCCCTGATGATGCGCGTTGCCGAACTCCTTTCGAAGAAATATCGCAATTTGTTGAATGCCGCTACGATGCTCGGACAAGGCAAAAATCCGTTCCAAGCTGAAATTGACTCTGCGTGTGAAGCTATTGACTTCTTGCGTTTTAACTCATATTTTGCCTCCAAAATTTATGCGGAACAACCTATTTCTGACAATAGCAATATCAACCGTATCGAATACAGACCGTTAGAAGGTTTTGTATATGCCATTACCCCGTTTAATTTTACGGCTATTGCTTGTAACTTAAATATTTCACCGGTATTAATGGGCAATGTTACCCTTTGGAAACCGGCAACCACTGCCATTTTATCCAATTATTATTTGATGAAAGTTTTCAAAGAAGCCGGCATTCCTGACGGCGTTATTAACTTCTTGCCGGGCAGCGGCTCCGTCATCAGTGACGTTGTTTTTGCTTCTCCCGACTTTGCCGGCGTGCATTTTACCGGAAGTACTTCTACTTTCAACGCCTTCTGGCAAGCCATCGGCAAAAATATCAACAGTTACAAAACTTATCCAAAAATCGTGGGCGAAACCGGCGGTAAAGATTTCATCTTTGCACATAAAAGTGCCGATTACAAACAGTTGGCAGTAGCGATCCTCCGTGGTGCTTTTGAGTATCAAGGACAAAAATGCTCCGCCGCTTCCCGCGCTTATGTTCCCAAATCATTATGGAATGATACATTTGCCTATATCAAAGAGATGATGCAAACCGTTAAAATGGGCGATGTTCGCACATTCTCCAACTTTATTAACGCTGTTATTGACGAAAAATCTTTCGACAATATTGCCGGCTACTTGGAAAGAGCCAAAAAATCCCCGGATGCTGAAATCGTCATGGGCGGAAATTGCGATAAATCGGTTGGCTACTTCGTTGAACCTACCATTATCATAGCCAAAGCTCCCAAATACGAATCTATCGCTGAAGAAATCTTCGGACCCGTGATCACGGTTTATGTTTACGAAGATGACAAATACACCGAAACATTGCACTTATGCGACGAAACTTCACCCTACGCATTAACCGGTTCTATCTTAGGGACAGACCGTTACGCTTTGAATGAAGCTTTCGATATTTTAAGATATGCCGCCGGTAATTTCTATATCAATGATAAACCAACCGGTGCAGTAGTCGGCAACCAACCTTTCGGTGGCGCACGTGCTTCCGGTACCAACGACAAAGCCGGCAGCTCCTTGAACCTCTACCGCTGGATCAGCCCACGAGTTATCAAAGAAACACTGCTTGCTCCCACTGAATACGGTTATCCGTTTTTAGGATAATATTGCACTTTTAACAAACAAAAGTCGAGTAGTAGCAAACTGCTCGACTTTTTTTTGTTAAATAATATAATGAATGATTGTTATTAATTTTTAATCGCCTATTAATGAAATGAATAGAAATTATTTAAAAATCTTTATAAAAAACGGCAGATAGTATCTGTGGAATAAAAAAAAATCTTATTTTTGCCACTTCAAATGATGATAATTAAGACGTTCTTCAAACACTTCCAACACAAGAAAAGCGAGATGCAGTTTGATTCTTAGCAAATAATAAAGTATTGGAGTATGAAAAAGTGTGTGTTTGTACTATTTCTATTGGTAACGATAAATGGATTTTCGCAACACAATCCGCCCGGTCAGCCGCATCGTTCTTTGTCGGCAACGACCTCAGGCACTATTAACACCGATTGTATGGGGCAGGGTTGCTTTTACGATGGACCTACTATTCTTATCAATGAGGTGATGTTGTCACCGTCAACGGGTGATGGTTCGATTTATGACAGTGACAATACCCGCAGGGGCGAATGGATAGAGTTGTACAATCCGCATAAGTGTGAGTCGGCAGATATATCTTGCTATTTTTTAGGGAATAATGCACCGGAAGGCTCCAATTATGGGGGTGGTTTTTCAATTCCGCCGGGGACGGTTGTTCCGCCGCAAGGTTTTGCACTTGTGCGGGGGATGAACGCACCTGCCGTACCCGCCAATTTGTTGGTGCAAAATGGTGGAAATGTAGTGGAAATCATAGTAAATGGCAGGTTGTGCATGGAAGGAAACACCCGATTGTGGTTCCCTAACGCCGGCGGCTGGTTTGCCTTCTACGATGCCAATGGAGTTCCGCAAGATGCTATTTCCTGGGCAAGCCAGAGTAACTCATGTATGTCGTGTTCCCCTTGTACTCCAATCAATTCCGATTGCGGTTATAGCGGTGTTTTAGCCGCTTACAACAGTATTCCGGCTGCACGTAAAAATATAATTAGCAGCTCTGTCCCAACATCAAATCGCACTTTTAGCCGAATTCCAGACGGTGGTGCATGGTCATACAATTCGCCTACTATTGCAACGTATGCCGATTGCAATTCCAACTGCGTGGATCCACCCGTCATCACTTGCAACGGCACAGCTACCGTAACTGTAACCGGCGGCGTTCCCCCATACTCTTATCAATGGAATGATGCCATGTTCCAAACCACGCCAACTGCCCTGGGCTTGTGCGAAGGTACCTATTCTGTTACCGTGACCGACGCCATGATGGATACCGTGACCGCAACGTACACCGTCACCAATTTCGTGCCCACCGTTTCGCACCCCAGTTCCATCTACTGCATGAGCGATTCTTTTGCCGTGGTTCAGGGCGGAACCCCATTAGGCGGCATTTATGAATGTGAATACCTGGAAGACAGCGTCATCTTTTTTGACGATAACATCGCCCATTATGACCTTACTTATACCTATACCGATACCAACGGTTGCAGTGCTTCCGCCCCTTTTACTATAACTGTTAATCCCGTTTATCATACCGTAATTTACGACACCATCTGCCAATATGACGGCTATTATTTATACGGATTCACCATTTCATCGCAAGAAACCGAAATCCCTGGCGACTTTACAGAAATACAATTAGCCCAAACCATCAACCATTGCGACAGTATCATTACGCTGCATTTAACCGTTCATCCCAGCGAAACCTTTGTCTTTGATGATTCAATCTGCCATAATCAAGCATTTAGCAACTACGGATTTAATTTCCCTGCCGATTCTTTACCTTTAGGAAATCAACAATTTACCCGTATTTTTCAAAATCAGTTTCAGTGCGATAGTACCGTCATCTTAAACCTGACCGTTTTGCCGGTTTATGATTTGTATGAGGAAGTAAGTATTTGTAAAAATATGACATATCAACAAAACGGATTCAACATTTCTGCCGATACACTCGAAGTAGGCACCTACGAATGGCGACATCAAACAGTGACCGCTGTTGGCTGCGATAGCTCATTTACTCTCACTTTGCATATATTCCCCACTCATTTAGAGACTTATACCGACACCATCTGCCAAGGAGAAACTTACGATTTGCATGGCTTTCACCTGACTTCTAACGAAACCGGTTTCACCGGCGACTTTGTTCATACGCAAAATCTGTCCAATATTTATGGCTGCGACAGCATTATTATTCTGAATCTGTTGATAACATCAAGTCCCGACGTGGATTTTCTTCCCTCGCCCGAGCGACTGATTCTGTCGGAAGGCGGGCTCGTCGATTTTATCAATTTGACCGATATTTCGCAAATCACCGCGGGCGAAATCTATTCTTGGCTTTGGGATTTCGGAGATGGAAATAGCGAAACGACAGACAATTATAATCTCCAACACACTTATGAATCATGGGGAGAATACTTGGTAACGCTGACCTTGACAACCTCTTTCGGCTGCTCAAAACAGATATCTCACTATGTGTTCGTGGAGGCTGACTTAGAATTTCCCAACATCATTACGCCCAATGGGGACAATTTTAATGACGTTTTTGCCGTTATTAATCTCAACCCTTCTACGCCCAATTTATTTTCAGTTTACGATCGGTGGGGAAAGAAGGTTTATGAAAAAGAAAATTATCAAACATATATTAAAGATGACATTCTATACAACGCCGAACAGGGATTTAATGCTGAAAACTTATCCGATGGCGTTTATTACTATGTGTTTCATTATGAAGGATATACAAAAAATATCGAATATCAAAGCTCTTTAACGATACTACGCGATGTCAAATAATGCGATTGAGATTTGTAACCTGACATTTGGTTACACACAAAAAGAAGTTTTTCAACAATTATCGCTTTCGTTTGCGGAAGGCGATTTTTGTGCGATGATTGGTCCTAATGGTTCGGGCAAGACCACGTTGCTCAAAGCCATCGCCGGCATATTATCGCCCAAGGTTGAAAGTAATGTATTGATCTATAATAAATTAATTAAAAATTACTCTCGAAATGCGCTGGCGCAAAAGTTAGCTTTCGTGGCTCAGCGGCAAGAAGTGGTTTTCGATTTTTCGGTCTTTGATACGGTCATGATGGGGCGAAATCCATATCAAAAACGCTGGGATAGTGGCAGTAAGAATGATGAAGATATTGTAACCAATGTTTTGCAACAGACCCGTCTTTGGCATTTACGGGAGAGGATGTTGGCACATTTGAGCGGCGGCGAGATGCAGCGGGTGATGATTGCGCGCGCAATGGCACAGCAAACTCCCATTTTACTCTTAGATGAACCGCTAGCCAATTTGGATATCGCCCATAAATTTGAAATAATGGACATTTTGAAAGAGCTCAATCAAACCAATCATACCACTATTCTTATTATTTTACACGATTTTTCATTTGCCAAACAATATACTGACAAAACCTTGCTATTAAACGAAGGAAAAGTAGAACTATTCGCGGAAAGTTCCTCCGTGATTACCACTTCCCATATTCAGCAAGTCTTTAATCTTTCTACTGAATATCAAGTAGATGAATGGGGAAATATTAGGCGAGAGGGAAGATAATACAATGCGAACCTCTTATATTAAATAGCCTTATTTGACTTGAAGAGTTTGTCTGATTTTAGACGTGAGAATATCAATCCCTTTTTCATTATGACCGCCAATCGGAATAATAATGTCGGCTAAGCGTTTTGTGGGTTCGATAAAAGATTCGTGCATCGGTTTCACGAACATTTGATAGTGGCGGATTGATTTATCCAGGCCGCGACCTCTTTCGTGGACATCTCTTTTGATGATGCGTATCAGTCGTTCGTCTGCGCCGGTATCCACAAATACTTTTAAATCAAGGATATCTGCTAATTGTGGGTCTGTAAAGATTAAGATTCCTTCCACGATGAGAACCTCGCTTGGGTAAATGGAAACGGTTTCTGCGCCGCGCCGACAGGTCACGTATGAATAGGTTGGCATTTGTACGGTTTTTCCTGCTTTTAACGCCTCAATATGCTCCACCAACAATCCAAACTCAATTGCCGACGGGTGGTCAAAGTTAATTTTTTCCCGTTCTTCCTGGGTTAAGTCGCCCAAGTCTTTATAGTACGCATCTTGCGACAAAACACTAACTTTACCTCGCGGAATTGATCTAATAATTTTATGAACTACCGATGTTTTGCCGGAACCTGACCCGCCGGCTATACCAATAACCAACATATTTTTTTATTTTTTACAACGATTCTTTCAACAAAATATTGCTTGATTTGATGCAAAACAAGCATGCAAAATTTTTTCAAGCAATAAAACAGAAATATCAGCGTTAAAAAACGATGTTCTTACTTTTGCAACGCACTATCAATAAGAAATTTCAATGAATTTATATACGCATAAAAAAAGATGGAAATGGTTGCTGTTTTTTTCGGCATGCATTGCTTTTATTGTGATTATTTATTATTCAAACCTTCTGCTGAAAGAAATTGCACATGAAGAACGAAAGAAGGTGAATTTATGGGCGGATGCCATCACCCATAAAGCACAATTGGTAAACTACACAACGCATTTTTTTGAAAGTATTAAAAATGAAGAAGGGAAACGTGCCTCGCTATTAGCCAAGACTTTACAAAAAGTTTATGATGCTCCGATGGACGAAGACGTCACTTTTTATTTGGAAATAATTCAAAATAATACCACGATTCCGACTATTTTAACACAAGAAGACGGAACTATCGATAATAGTATTAATGTAACGGAAGAGGTGAGCCGAATGAAAAATATTTCGGAGTTAGGCACACAACTCAAGGAGTATGATAATATTAAATTAGAATATGATAAGGGACAATACGTTTACGTTTATTTCAAATTATCGCAAATTTATGCCGATTTACGTTCTTTTTTAGAAAATTTACAGCAATCTTTCTTTGAAGAAGTGGTGATCAACACGGCTTCTATTCCGGTCATCATCACCGACAGCACCGAACGAAACGTGATACTTGCCGGTAATATTGATTCTTCAGGCTTTCACTCGCCTCGTGCTTTAGCGAATACCATCGCGAAAATGAAATCGGAAAATAATCCCATCCGTATTGACCTTCCCGAAAGGGGCACTTGCTACGTTTTTTATGAAGAATCATCGGTACTAACGCGACTGCGTTACTTCCCGTACATTCAATTCTCCATCATTCTTGTATTTGCGATCACTGCCTATTTATTATTTAGTTTTGCACGACGGTCGGAGCAGAATCGCGTATGGGTGGGAATGTCCAAAGAAACGGCACATCAATTGGGAACGCCCATTTCCTCGCTGATGGCATGGAACGAACTCCTGAAAGAAACCGATGTGGACCCCGCCATTTTGGGCGAAATGGATAAAGATGTCAAACGCTTGGAAACCATTGCTCAGCGTTTTTCCAAAATTGGCTCTGTCCCCGAATTACACAACGAAGAAATTGTCCCTATCATCGAAAATTTCGTTTCATATCTGCAAACCCGAATCTCTACCCAGACGAAAATTTGTTTTAATTCGCAAGTAAATCATGATTTACAAATTCCCATCAACCGGTATTTATTTGAATGGGTCATTGAGAATCTGTGCAAAAATTCGGTGGATGCCATGGAAGGCGCAGGAAGCATCACTTTAGTTTTGAGTGAAGATGAAAAGCATCTGTATCTGGACATTACCGACACGGGTAAAGGCATTTCACCCAAAAAACAAAAAACCATTTTTAAACCGGGCTATACTTCGAAAAATCGCGGCTGGGGATTAGGACTCACGTTAGCGCAACGAATCATCAAGGATTATCATAAGGGAAAATTATTCGTTAAAAACTCGGTCTTAGGAAAAGGAACCACTATGCGGATTGTACTTTCAAAATAGATCAAAATATATGATAAAACGATTTGCACTTTTTGTAATTATATCATTTTCAATTTATTATGGATTCTCTCAAGAAGTACAATGGGAGATGGACACGGTCAAAAAATATGAAGTCCCCGTTGGATTATGCAGTTGGGAAGAGTTAAAAGGACACGAGTTTTATAATGAAATGAGTGAGCAATATGCCCAATACCTACCTAATCCAAAGGTAATGGAAGAATTATCGAAGCAGTTATTTGCAACTTCGCTGCATGTGGATATTTATTTTGGCGCGTGGTGCGGCGATTCGCGTGAACATGTTCCCCATTTTATGAAAATTCACGATGATTTGCTAAATAATTTCGGTATTCTTCTTGATTATCAAATTATTGGATGTAATCGAGAAAAAGAGTGTGGCGCGACGAATGATGAAATAATTGAATATGTACCCACATTGATCATTTATAAAGTAGATGATTCCGGAAATTATCCAATTGGGAAGATTATTGAGACCCCGGAAATAACGTTAGAAGAGGATTTATTGAAAATTCTCCATCCATAGCGTTGAAGTTCCGTTTCTTAAGGCTGAGGTAAGGAGTGATAATCTTCTTTTTTGATTTGATAAAGGGCTTCCCGCACCCATTCTCCCATCACGATTTTTTCAAAATATCTCACAAATTGCATGCCGGTTTTTTGCGCCACACGCATGGAAGGAAGGTTCTTACAATGCATGTAACTTATTATTAAACTGTAATTTAAAGTATTAAAGGCATCATCCAAACAAGCTCGAGCAGCTTCCGTGGCGTAGCCGTTTCCGCAAAAGTCGGGTCGAATATGATAGCCAATTTCCGGTAGCAGGGTTCCTTCAATATTTTGCATCGTAATTCCGCAATCGCCAAGAAAAGTGTTATCCTCTTTGCGAATGACTGCCCACAAACCATGTTGATATTGTTGATAATTGGCGATATTCCACGCAATCCATTCTTTTACTTTTTCCACCGAAAATGGCGCAGGATAATATCTCATGGAATCGACATTTCCCAATACTTTCATCAATTCCGGTTGGTCGTCCGGAATCATTTCCCTCAGCACTAATCTTTGGCTTTCCAAGATCAATTTCATGGAGTCAATATCTTTTACAAATAAATATTTTCCTTATTGATAACCGGTTGGGCATAAATGAGCAGAAAAATATCGCGCAATTCATCGTAATCGCCTATTAATGAATGTAATCCATTGTCCATATATTCAATAAAAGCACTCTTTTCACTTTCCGAATAGAAATCGTGGTATTTATAAGATTTTGCCCACAAGTCGTGAGCGATATAATTGGTTTTCCATAATTGATAATTGGCATAAACGCGATTATCAATGATTTGTGCCAATTTTTGATATTTGTTGTTTTTTCCCAATTGATCACAAAACAGTAATTCCTCATTGGTAATGCTGTCGGCAGCAACCAAATGAATGTGTCCTTTGGGTTGTCGGATGCCCTGCAGGATGCTGTTTAAATCTTCACCGGGAGCTTTTTCGTATTTTTGATATTTAGTGACGAATAGTTCTTGAGTTTTCAAAAAGTCGCAGGGTTCATATTCGTATGAAATTACCAATGGGGTGATATTGAGTTCTGCAAGATTATCCACAAAAGGTTTTTCGCTGCTGATAGCGAACATTTTAAGCACTGCCATTTCGGTTTTGTCATTTCCGTCCTTGGTTCTGCCATTGCGTTGAGCTATCCAAACAGATTGTTTTTTTTGGGTGATGGCGTAGCGCATATACGAAGACACTTCGATAGAATTTTTGTAGAAATCGCGAATGTTTCCGCCACGCACAATACGGAACATCTTGTTCATTTTCCCAATGTCAATCACAATTTCGCCCTTCATTAAATTACTGCCGAAAGTGATTTCGGAAGTATCCAAATCAAATTGGAACAACACAATTTGAAGGATGGCAGCGTCCAACAGAATATCGCGATGATTTCCGATAAACATTCCTTTTTTATTGTTGGACAATTTCTCGAAGCCCTGTGTTGACAAACCGTCGGAGGTCATATTAACGATGGAATGAATGGCTTTTTGCATCACTTGCTTCTGAAATTGCTCAACAGTTTGAATTTGCAGGAATTGTTTTTTATAATCTTCAAAATCAACTGAGGGAAAAAGATAAGCAATAATCTGAGAAAAAGCTGGATTATCGGCGACTCTGCGCACGGCAGCGGGTATTTCGGCATCGATGTAAGGGCGGGTTTTCTCAAAAATATTTTTCATAAAAGATATGTTGTCTAAGTAGCTGTTTTTAAAAGAATTAACATGATTTCTTTTGTAAAAGCATTGTATTTTTACAAGATTTAATAAGTTTTTCGAGTTCCATAAATAAATTATGTTCCATTTGTTGAAGGGTAAATAGAGTGTCGGACAATTCCATCAAAATTTCTTGAGTAATGACGGTTCCTTCGCGGGAGTATCTTCCGGTGATGAGCGAAACGGTGCGCCATGTATCTGCGATTTTAACCATTTGTTGAGAAAGGGTGAGGAATGATTCGTTATTAAAAATAGTGGCAGTTTCTTTAAGGAAATCGGCGTAGATATAACGATAGCCGGAGCCGCCGGAGCCAATTTCCAGCATTCTGAAAAACCAAAGAAATTGGGTTCGCATCTTTGTCGGCTTAAAATGTGCCGCGCGTTTGCGTAAATATTTTGCCAAGACACCGATTCCATGCGTCCCGTTCAAAGGAATGGGAGAACGAAGCATACTACTACAAGTTTTTTCGATGCCTTTAATGATTGCTTCTTGGATAGGAGGCGGCGTGGAGGGCATTTCACTGACATAATACAACTGACCGGAGATACAGGGCAGCGACATATTAAACCTTGCATTTTGCAAGTCATCGGGGGAGATGGTTTTTAACTCGCCTGTTTTCCCCAAATTATCAACAACTTTGTAAAGCCCATTTTCCTTTTTAACGACCAAAACGCTATGTCCGTTAAATCCAAATCTTTCATATTGAGATAGATACATTAAATCCTTCACAGATGTCAGCACACCTACGGGAATATTCTGACTGAGCAGCCGGTCTAATTCCCGCATTGATTTTTTCTGCTGAAAATATGCAAAATATTTATATGTATAGGGGATTTTCATTCTTTTGAAGAAATTTCGGCAAATACTTCCATGCGGAGGTCTGGCAACCAAAACGTGAGACCCCTGATATTTGATGATAGAGACGTAGGCGAACATAATGCCGGAACCTATACCCAAAATCATTGGCTCGCTAATTTCGTAGCCGTGATAATGTAGAATATTCCGAACAGTTCCTGTTTCGCAATGAACAGGCTCTAAAATATCAAATTCTTCCATTAATGGTATGATTTGTAAATCATTTATAATCAGTGTTTATCAAAAAAACGACTTTTGTAATTCAAGACGGCACTTCTTCAAACTGCTTGTACAAAAGTAGCGGCAAAAATACACAATTCTTCCGAATTATGGGAGGACTTATGTTTGTTCATAAAATTTATTGTATGAATAATAATCAGAGAATTGAGTCGATGATTAGTCAGTTCTTTAACATCCTTAATCCTTGATTTTTCTTTTATCAATAAATTTAATGGGTTTGCGTTTTATTTCGGGCATTTGTATTTTTCTGATGGTATCTATATCATCGAAAATGATATCTGGTGCGACACGCAGTTTGGCGCGAAACCTGTCTTTTAAATCTTTGACCATTTCTTCATCGTTAGGGAGGCGACTTCCGATTTTGACGGTAACTTGATCGGTGCCGATTTCGTTTGAACAAACTTCGACGATGTAATTTTCCACATAATCCACATTATCCAACACATCGAAAATGGTAGCGGGATATAGTGTTGTTCCTTTCAGTTTAATCATTTGGTTTTTGCGACCGATGATCGGGCTGATGCGCATTGAGGTTCGTCCGCAGCTGCACGGTTCGTAGTGGAATTTTGCGATGTCGCCGGTTTTAAAACGCAACAACGGCATTCCTTCGACGCCTAATGTAGTGATGGTTAGTTCACCGATTTCGCCTTCCGCGACAACGTGGTTTTTTTCGTCCAATAGTTCGCAAATAATCAGTTCGGGGTGATGATGTCCGCCCATTCCGGCTTTGCACTCGCCAAAAGTGGTGCTCATTTCGGTAGATGCGTAGGTGGAATAGAGGTCAATATCCCATTTTTCCTTAATGTTTTTTCCTAACAGGTTTAATGAAAAATCTTGTTCGCGCAGATTTTCGCCGATGCAAATGGCTTTTCTAATAGACGAATTGCGATAGTCGATGCCGTGTTCTTCGGCGTAATTGATTATTTTTAAGATAAAAGAGGGGACGCAAACGATAGCGTTGGGCTTAATGCGATTGATGGTGTCCCATTGCAGTTCGGGGATTCCGTTGCCCACTCGAATGACACTTGCCCCCATTTTGCGAATGCCGAGGAAATAGGCTAAGCCAGCCATAAACCGTTTGTCGATGGTGGTCATCAGTTGATAGATTTCGCCTGGGTAGCCCGAAGCACACGTAAAAGAGATGGCTTCGTTGTATGCCAATCGTTCCAAGTCGTGGTCTGTCATGGCAAAAGTGGTCGGGTCGCTCAATGTGCCGGAAGTAGTGATATAATCTACAATTTTTGATTTATCTACGCAATAGAAATCTTCGTTGTGTAGCTGCAAGTCCTCTTTTTGCGTAGTCGGAATTTGCTGTAGATCTTCCAATGTTTTTATTTTGGAAACATCAATTTTGTGTTGCTGAAACAATCGTTGATAAAAACGCGAATGGGCATTGAGATAGTCCAATGTTTCTTGCATTTTCTTCTCTTGAAAAGATTTAATTACTTCGCGGGGTTGATATTCAATATCAGGAGTAAACGCAGTGAATCGAGGCATCTTTATCATTATTTATTTCATTTTAAAAATTTCATTTACCCATTTCAGGAAAATCCATTTCCATTTTGCGGTATCGCCGGCAATTTCTTCGCTCATTCCATAGCCGTGACCGCCGGTTTCATACAGTTGGAAAACGTGTTTTATCTTCTTTTCTGTCAATGCTTTATCTAAATTTACACTATTCTGATACATCACAACGGGGTCATCTTTGGCGGTGACCAAAAAAGCGGGCGGCATATCGTCCGGAATTTGCAATTCCATCGAGAATTTATCTTGTTGTTCCTTGGTGAAGTTGTTGGTTAGTAGGTTTTTGCGGGAGCGTTGGTGGGCGATACTGTCCTGCATGGATACAACAGGATAGACCGGCACCACAAAGTCGGGGCGCAGGCTCACCGATGAATGAATGCCGAGGGGAGCCAAATAATTGTCGTTGGCAAATGCGCCGGACATGGTCACCAAATGACCGCCGGCGGAGAATCCCATTGTCCCTACTTGATATGAGTTAATCTGCCACTTATCGGCATTTTCGCGTACGTATTGAATCGCGCGTTGCATATCTTCAATCATGGCGGGATGGTGATGTCCGTTCATTCCCACGCGATAGCGCAATACAAAAGCGGTAATACCTTGGCTATTCAGCCATTCTGCCACTTCATATCCTTCCGTCTTAATTCCCATCAGGTGACTATAACTTCCACCCGGGCAAACAATTACGGCAATTCTGTTGCGATTGGAATCAGGTGCGGGATAGACGTATAACTTGCTACCATAGCGTTTCATGTTGGGCACATCTTTCCACAGCAAGACGGTTTGGGACTGTCCGAACATGGCGAGGCTGGTTACAACAAGTAAAAGTGTGATAGTCAATTTCTTAAACATTATTCATGAATTAATCCTTATGCAGGAAAATAGGTTTTTATTTCATCTTCCGACAAAGTTTGGTAGCGCAGGTTGATAAAATCTCCGTTGGCATCTACCTCAAAGAAAACGCGGAACATCTCTTCGCCATAGAATGACAATTTAGAGTTGGTATTGGGATTACATTCAATATAAATAAGTTGTCGGGGATCGATATTTTTTGCTTTACAGATCTGTTTTATAAGCGAGCCGGCGGCATAAGTGACGGAAGTTCCGGGGTTATCGTGGTATAATTCCGTTACCAATACGACGGTTTGGTTTTGATAAGATACAATTTTTAATCCACATTTTGAAGGCATTTCCCATTGTCCTTCAAAATCAAAAATTTCATCATAATATTTATCACAAACTTTCATAATAGAATTACAATTTTTTAATATTTCTAACTACATCTTTTCCGAAAGATTTATTTGCCAAATTTCTGTCGCGGGGTATGAAAGTACCGTCTTCCATTTCGCGAAGCATGACTTGCGCAAATAATTTGAACATTTTTTCTTCTTGAGATTCGTCTTGATAGAAAGATTTCCAAGCATACTCATACAATTCCTGTAATCTTTCGGGGGACATATTTTTCGGTTTGTAAACCACTTGACCGGCGTTATAATGATTCCAGTCGTGGTCGAAGATTCTGCCTTGTCGCATCAGGTCGTCGTAGGCTTTGGTATGCGGGAATGGTGCGAGGACGGTAAATTCTGCCAAGTCGAGGTCAATTTTGAGCAAGAAATCAATCAGGCGGAGGATGTCGTCTTCGGTTTGGTTGTCTAATCCGAGGAGAATGGTTCCTTCCACGCCGATTCCGTAGTCGTGGTAACGTTTCACGCGTTCTTTGATATAATCGGAGGTGTCATAAACGGCTTGATAGACGTACCATGCGCCGGCTTGTGCGGCGAGGTCGAGTACTTCCGGTTTATCTTCTATGGTGTGGCTTATCCATTTTTTCTTGAGCGGAATCATTTCCTTAAAGAGTTGCATTTCCCATTCTGTGCTTTGTGCCAATGAGTTATCAACAATAAAGAGGCGGTTGTTGTCGATGGTTTCCAATTCTTCGATGGCTTTTTCGATGGGGCGTGGGCGGAAGCAGCGACCGCCGAGGTAGGAGACGGCGCAGGGGTAGCAGCTGAACTTGCAACCGCGGGAAGCATGGAACAGGTCCACCATTTGTACGCCTTTGTGATTGTATAATTCGCGTTTGTACAAATCGCGGCGGGCAGGTCCCACCATCTCAATCGGGGGGTGTTTGCCCATAAAGTTATACACTTTTTTCAGTTTGTCGTTACGAAAATCTTCCAAAACAGCTTCCATTCTGCCTTCGGCTTCGCCCAAAAAAACAGAATCGGCATGCAGTAAGGTCTCTTCCGCATGCAACATCGTTGAAATACCTCCAAATATTACTTTTTTTCCTTTGGCGCGGAATTGGTCGGCAATTTCCCATCCTCTTTTAACTTGAGTAGATAGCATCATTGAGATGCCCACTATGTCGCAATCTACGTCAAAATCAATGGTATCCACATTTTCATCTACAAAAGCCACCTCAACGTCTTCGGGCAGACAAGCCGCAAAAACTACCGGACCGTGAGGAGGAAGATTAAACGTAGTTTGTCCGGGGAGCTTGTTCCATTTAGGGTAAATTAATTGAAATTTCATCATCAAATTTTTTTATTTTTATTTTCTATTATACAATCATAAATTTTGTCATCGGGCACATGTTGTTCATATACCAGATTCTTGGGTACGGACGTGCAAAATTGGGCGATAGAGAGCAATTCTTCGTCTTCATCAACCGCCGTAATGTGTAAGTCCTTTTTTATCAATGCCGCCAATAAGGTACGTTCCCCTTGTCCGCAATGTTTGATTAGCACATTTCCCCTGTTAGGCAACGAAGCGACAAATTGTTCGTTCCCTTTTCTATTCTTCAACACAGAACGTGCTTTTTGTGCCACTTCTCTTCCTTTATAGATGTAATTATGCCAAACCAAATCTTGATAATAGGCAACATTTTCAACGGTTTGTGACAATTTTTCGTATTCTTCTTTGAACAATTTTCTAAACAAACGAGCCATTTCCAAGGGTTGAATATTCTTTCTAAAATGAATATCTTCAGAGTTTATTCTTTTTAAGATAGAAACAGTGACACCCCCTTTTCGTAACATAAATTCTGTTTTAGGCAGAACATAGCCGGTACCATGAATGACAATGGGCAGTATATCCAGCTGTAGTTGCTGTGCCAACCGAAATGCGCCCTGATGAAATCGCAAAATGGAAAAATCTTCGGAGCGAGTGCCTTCGGGGAAAATCAGAATGGAATACCCTTTTTCAACCATCTTTTTCAATTTCGAGTAATTTTCTTCCACCCCATCCCCCACAGGAAGGAAATCGGCGTACCGAACAATCATACGATAGAACGGCATATTCCACGCCCAACGATTGGTGACAACGATGATTTTGGGCGAGAGCAGCAACGTGTAAAGTAAATCCAAGTGCGATTGGTGATTGCAAATAATGACGGAGGGTTGATGGAAGCGTTCGTTGTGCGGGTTAATCAGTTTAAACTTAACCTGCAACATCATTTTAGATAGAATGCGGAGTGTTGCGCATAATAATATATGGTAGAAATTCTTGAGTTTTTCATTTTTATAACCGATGATGTAGAAAAAAGAGGTAAGAATTGTCAATAATACTGATGAAATGGCAAAAACGATAAAAGACACAATGGTTTTGAGCAGGTTGAGCAAAGTAATCGGCATCAAACGCAATTTATCTTTTTTGCGGGTCAGCCATCTGAAAATGAGTGGAGGAATAATGTATGCCATCATTACAACGGAAATCATTCCCACAATCGTAACCTCAGCCAATGAGCGCATGGCGGGGTGCTTGGCAAAAATCAGCGTGCCAATTCCAATAAACATGATCAAAGAAGAGAGAATAATGCTGTTTTTGAACTGTGCCAGCATTTTTTTTCCGGTGCGATATTCATACATTACCCCTTCCGTAACAAAAATGGTGTAATCGTCTCCCTGTCCGAAAATGAATGTTGCCAAGATAATATTCACAATATTAAACTTAACATCAAAAATTCCCATCAATCCGAGAATCCATATCCACGCCAAGGTAAGGGGAATGAACGACATCAGCGCGATCTCGATTCTGCCGAAAGAGAATAAGAGAAATACCAAAACGATCAATCCGCAAAAGAAGAGAACATAGTTAAAATCGCCGGACAGAGCCTCCACCATTCGTGAAACGATCGAAGAATCTGTAAAGGCAAAGACATGTTCATTTTGCTGATTCAGTCTGTTCTCAATGTCAGCCTTTCGAGATTTATCAACAGATAAAACATTATAAATCATAGATTTATCATTATCTGTCATGACATAGCTTTCAGCTAAGTTTTGCAAAATAGGTTGAAAATATTCCGGTGGTTGCGGGGAGTACTCTTTTTCAATTATTGCTTTGCAAGGGGAAAAAGCTTCCGCTGTAAAACCGGCATTTTGGGCAGCGACCTTCAAATCATCCCAAAATTTTGCGTCTCGCCCCTTCCAAAATTCATTCCATTGTTGCAACCGGCGTTTCTGCATCTCGACAGAAGGCAAGAAGTCCCCGATGCCACTGCACTTTTTGATAGTGCTATCTGCCAATAATTGAGCAAGTTGTGGCTGTATTGATTCATTATTCTGTAAGGCTTCATTAAAAGTATTTCCCTCTGCAACACAATAAATGGTTTGAACCGTGGTATCGGATTCCGCCAATATTTCATCAAAAGCGGCTTTTTGATCAGGTGTCATGTAGTTGATTTTGTGCATATTCGTTTCAAATGAAGTTTGAAAACTGAAGACAAAAAATACACACGTCAGCAGCAAAATAATGATCACAAACCATGGATGTTTTTCGGGGGATAAATTGGCAATTTTTCCGAAGGATAATTTGTACGTTTTTTGCACAGATGCAACTCTCTTTTTCCCTAAAAAATGGGGAAGAAAAATGAGTACAAAAATGATGGTGCCTATGAGTAATAAGGCGGCAAAGAGTCCCAAATCGCGCATGGCATCGGAACTAATGAAAAGAAGACTCAAAAATGCCCCGACCGTGGTGAGATTCCCAATCAATAAAGGGTTGACGATATCTTTGATAATCTGTTCTTTATTATCTGTTTTTTTAAAATGGGAAAGAAAATGAATGGGATAATTGACGGCAATACCGAAAATGATGGAGGCGGCACCCACAGCAATGATTGAAATGGGATTTTTGAAAAGTACGATGATGCCTAAGGCTATAACTCCGCCAAAAAGAATGGAACAGCCTATCAATAAGATACTTCTGAAACTTCTATAGTAGAAAATTAGCAATCCGATGATCAGGACAAGTGCCAACAATACGGCAATGAAACTGTCTTTTTTTATTTGTTGCGAATTGGTCAGCGATACCAATGATGCCCCGAAAGGGCTCATGTCCACTTTCCCGTTCATTGTTTTTTCAGCAGTAGCAATCGCTTTCTCTATATGGTCAATCAGTATGGCATTATTAGATGTTTCGCTTACAGGATATTGAGAAGTCACCACTACGATGGCTTCATCACCCGTTTTATTAAAGATATAGCCATTTTCTTCATGATATTGGTCGTTGAGTTGAAAATTGCTCAAATTTTTCAAAATATCGGAAGAAAAGAAAAGCGGGTCGGAGAGAATGACGGTTTGCATGCTGCCGATAGGGGAAGCCAGAATACTTTTATCAATTTCAAGTTGTCGGGCAATATGCTCTTTTGTCAACAGTGTGTCCATACGCCGGTAATCTTGTTCAGTCAGGAAATAGGGCATATTTTGCACGATAAAATTGGTAATTTCTCCAATTTGTTGTTCATTTACTTCGTAAAGAATATCTTTGATAAGATGTGCAGTATCGTTGGTATTGAGTTGTGTGACCAAGCTATCGACTGCATTTGTAAGTAATTCGTAATCAACTTCTTGAGCGGTATTGTCTGGCGTATTTTCTTTAATATTAATGACGATACGGTTAGAAGCTCCAATATGTTGATAGGCGTAGCTAACTCGTTTATTATCATCATTTTGAGGGAAGAAGCTGCTAATATCTTCCACGAAATCGAGTTTTGTAATTCCCCAAGCTCCGCTTCCAACCAGCAACAGTAAAAAGAGCCATAGGAGGAGTGGCTTTTTTTCGAAGAAATGGTAAATGGAAACGAAGAAATGACGCATTTATGAATTGATTTTAAATAATTTACGAAAAATCATAGATGGATAGCCATAAAAAATGGCGATGAGGCAGAGGATTGTATTCAACAGAGAGATGCGGAAGAAGTCGGCTCCGGGTCTGAAATGGGAGACACGTTCGGACAATGGCGGGTAGTAAACGTTGATGGGAACGGGCAGGATTTTGATATTTCGCCAAGCGCAGCGAACCAATATTTCCAATTCCGTTTCGTAGCGGTTGGTAAGAAAGTTCATATTTCCCATTTTTTTCAAAGGATAAACTCTGAATCCGGATTGTGTATCGGGTAGAAAGTGTGCAGTTTGCAGCGCAAACCAAAAATTGGAAAAGCGGTTGGCAAAAGTATTTTTTTGTGGCATATTTTCGTGTTTCATTCCGCGGCTGCCCACCAATAAGGAATGGGGCTGTTTTTCAATTGCCGTTACAAAGTTCTCAATGTCGGCAGCTTGATGTTGTCCGTCGGAATCCATGGTGATGGCGTAATCAAAACCTTGTTGGATGGCTTCGCGGAACGCCATTTTCAAAGCATAACCTTTGCCACGATTCGGATAATATTTGATGGCTGTAATACGGGAACCGAATTCATTCAGAATGATGGCGGAAGTATCGGTAGACCCATCATCTACCACTATCAGATGGTCGGTAACGGACAGTACGGAATCAATGACCTCTTTCAACGAGCGGGAGTTGTTGTAGGTTGGAATGACAACGCAGATTCGCAATTCGTGCATAATTTGTAAAAAATCATTACTCATTTCCAATATCATTTAGTTCCAGATTCATTTTGCAAAATTGCACATCTTCGCAGAAAATGGTTGATTTGACCAATAAAAGCCCATTTGATGCTTCAAAAGAGAGTTGACAATCAACGATAGGATATTCATGGGGTTTCAGGAGTTTGGTAAATTTAATATTTTTAGCTTTGGTGATTCGGAGTGGGCGTTCATAAAATGTTTCCGACAATTCACAGCAGAGTTGTACCAAACATACTCCGGGTGTAATCGGATTGGAGGGGAAATGACCTTCATAAATAGCAAAATCGGGGTTGAGTTTTACCTTAAATGTTACAACGTCCGCTGCGGGAGTATCGCATGAAAGAATAGAAAATAGACGATTAATCAGCATTTTGACTATTTTAAAACAATAAGAATTGCTCCGACAATAGCGAAGATAATCCCTATCCAGCGTGTAATCGGAATTACTTCATGAAGTAGAAACTGAGCCGCAAACATTCCGATGATGTATCCGAAGAAAACAAGTGAATAGGCGAGGCTGAAGTCATTGTTTCTCAGAATATACATCCACAATATCCACGCGGAAAAAGCCAATATCCCCGAAGCGGCAAATTGCCATGTGGTCAGTACATTTTTAAAATAATCTATTGACCAGGAAAATTTTCCAAATAAGATAACGGATTTTTGTAGAAGCAATTGAGCTCCTACCAGGAATAAAGATTGTAATAAAACCAAAGGTATTAGGACAGGTAATTTCATATTTTTGATAATAACATTAATGAATGATCTTTATTTTGGAAATGGTTATACACCAAAACGTGGCTTATGTTTGTGGAGCGGGCAACGGAGTTATAGAGCAGGTGTGGTGGAATAAGATTGTTTTTCAGGCACATGGAGGCGGTGTAGGCTCCGAAAGAGGAGGCACTATACGATTCTCCAAAGACATGTTTATACCAAACGACCGGAATATTGGGGAAACAATTTTGCGAAATTTGATGATAAACCGCATCATTCTCAATATCTCCGTTCAATCCCATCACTACCGCATCGATTTCGCCGAGTGCTATCCCGTTTTTTATTAGCATGTTTTCCATTCTTGACCGAATTTCGGTGATGGATGGTGCATACATCAATTCAATATCATTCAGTTGGCACAAAGCATCTTGATTCGGAGAATCTGTTAGTAGTAATGCTAATGAGCAACTTCCTGAGATAGAACCAATGGTGTCAGCTTTTTTTAAAGAATCAATCGTAAATGGATCTTTTTTCCAATAGCCGAGTTTCCCCAGCATGTTAAAATAGTCGGGTGTCATTTCGTCGTGGCCGCCTACTAATGCGGAATGAATATCGCCTACTTTCATTTGCACAAAGGCGTCTAACAAACTGCTTTCGAAGGAGGTTCCTCTGTGGGAGTAGGTGCTGTTGTAGCCGTGACATTTCAGGTAAAGGGCTATTTGTGAGCTGATAGTATTATGGGTGGACTGCATAAAGGCAGTAGGGGGCAGGCAATCTTCGTTATTATCAATAATGGCGTGGAGGAATTTTTCTGTATTGTCGATACACCCCAGACCGGTTCCCGAAATGATGGCATCTACATTTTCGAAGTGACTCCTATGAAGAACATCTAAGGAGGTGGTGATGGCGCGTTTCATTAATTTGCCCATTCTTCTGGCTTCCATTGGTGAAAGAAAACGTTTGTAATCAGGTTCGATAGATTCGTTGAAAATATTTTGTGGAACATGCGGGTTGCTAAACCATTGGTCTGACAACGGTTCTTGGAGTGAGATTTGAGAAATAGCCTGAATGAATGTTTTCATAGTATTATATTTTTGAAAAGATGCATGAAGAATCGTTACCGCCGAAACCGAAAGAGTTGGTTAAGATATGGTCAAGGGTAACGTTAGTGACGACATTTTTCACCGGTTCAAAGGAGAGAGATGGGATTTTTTCGCTAAAATTCAAGTTTGCAGGAATAAAATTTTTCACCATTGCGAGGATTGAGATGACACATTCCAAGCTTCCGGAGGCGCTGGTGGTGTGACCGGTATAAGATTTGGTAGAAGATATGGGAGGAATGTTATTCCCGAAGACGCGCATGATGGCATTTCCTTCGCTTTCGTCATTACTTTCCGTGCCCGTGCCGTGTGCATTGATGTAGTCGATATCAGATGGTTGCAGTTGTGCCGATTTCAAGGCGTCGGTCATGGATAAATAGGCACCTTCCCCGTCCGGAGATGAAGCGGTTTGGTGGTAAGCATCGCAGCAGTTGGCGTAGCCCGACAGCCGGCAGATCGGTTTGACGTGTCGTTCGGTCGCTGATGTTTCTGTTTCCAGCACCAAAAAGGCGGCTCCTTCCCCAAGATTAAGACCTTGCCGGTTTTTATCAAATGGCTTGCACAACTCTGGATCAAGAATCATCAGTGAATGGAATCCGTCGAGGTGAAATTTGCTCAGGCACTCGCTACCGCCCACGATGGCGGCATCTACGCAACCGGACTTAATCAGATTTGCCCCCAAGATGACAGAATTGACGGCTGACGAACAGGCAGTGGAAATAGTGGTCATCATATCAAATTTTCCCGTATATTCCATTGCCATCATTTCGCAACAAGCTCCGCAGTCGTGCAGGGCGATGTACTCGGTTTTATAATCTGAATGGATATCTAAAAAATCAATATAATATTGTTCGCTTTTTTCCATGCCCCCTACTGTTGTGCCGGCGATAAACGCGATTCGTTTTGGACGATTTTGCAAAATATCGGCACTACGTAGAGCTTCATGAAGCGCGGCGCGCCCCAATAGGGAAGTCCGTGTAATCGACAAATTCTTATCGACATGAAGTAATTCCCGCAACTCATCATCGCTATATGGAACTTCGCCGACGGGTAAATCTGTAAACTTTGTGTTCAAATATTTCATTTTGCCCACAAACGTTTTCCCCTTCAACAGTGCCTGTTCCGTTTTTTCGACGCCCCAGCCCAGTGCGGAAATGACCCCCAATCCTGTAACGACAATTTTATTCATTTATTTGGTTCTGTGTGCTTGGATATACTCTGCCATAATGCGAACCGATTTAAAAATCTCTCTTCCCTCGGACGCATTTGCCAACTTAATACCGTAGTTTTTTTCCATCATAACGATAAGTTCTAAAGCATCAATTGAATCCAACCCTAATCCTTCTCCAAACAAAGGAGCATTTTCATCAATATCCTCAGGTTTCATACCTTCTAAATTGAGGACTTCAATAATTTGTTTCTTTAATTCTTCAATTAATTGTTCCATAGTTTAATAATATATTTGATTAATATTTGTTTCATTCAATTCTATAATACTTTTGTCGGGGTGGGTGGTAATTACCATCATCATCACATCGCAATTCTCTTCATAATAATCTATCCAACCACATAAAGCATATTCAATTTGCGGATTTACCTCAAAAGTTTTAATAACATTTGTTATAAAAGATGGTGTGTTAAATAGTTGCTCAATATAAAAAGATGTTTCTCCCTGAATCTTATATTTAATTGCCAATTCTCCAATTACAATATTTGGCAGAGTATAGACAAAAACCGAAGGGCTGGGGAAATAATTATTCTCGTTTTGTATCGTGGCTTGATACTCGGTATCGTCATCTAACGAAGATACGCTGTTCATTCCGATAATTGCCCAGTTGGTTTTAATTTCATCGGGCTTGACCATAAAATTCTGCATGATCGGTTCGGCAGCCAAAATGCCCGATTTACACAATTTGTCCATTTTGAAAAACTTGGGATAGTTCATATTCAATGCTCTATAAATGTCGTGTAACCATAGATCCTGACTTTCCGGATTGCGCAACAGCATCTTGTCTCCGTTGACGCAGAACTCGGTTGGGGTTATTTTTGAATAAGAAGCTATATGATAAGTTTTCATCATTGGATTTTCTTAATGTCTCATTGTAATTGCTATGGCTGCATTTCCGCCGCCGAAGCCGGAAATCATCTTCAAAAAGGCATCTTTTTTGGAACAGTCTTCTTTTCCGTCTGCCACATGAATTTTTTGCGCGGTTCCCGGAACATCACAGCCTAACGTTTTGATAATATGATGATTTTGAAGAGCCAGCGTGGAAATAATCACCTCTAAAACACCGGCAGCTCCCAGGGTATGCCCGAAATAGGATTTTAAACTATTGACGGGGAGGTGTGACAGCGCGGCGCGGTGAAGGGCAATAGATTCCATATCGTCGTTGTAAAGGGTTGCCGTGCCGTGCGCATTGACGAAGGCAAGTCGTTCGAGATTTAGATTTTTCGTTGCTTGCATGATGGCGCGATATTGTCCTTCGGCAGTACGTGAAGGACCTGAAATGTGGTTGGCATCATTGCAGATAGCACCTGCATGAAAGCTAATGACGTCAGAAGGAGCAGATGTATTCGAAGTATAGGTTGATTCATAAATGATGGTGGCAGCCGCTTCCCCCAGATTCAATCCGCAACGTTCCGCGTCGAAAGGCTTACATCTTTCCGGCGACAATGCTTTGAAAGATTGAAATCCCGAAATGATGAATTTGGAAAGTACTTCCGCTCCAACGACTACGACATAATGATAAGTGCGATGACCATCTGATTTCTCGGCTATCGTTTCACCACTGGGATGATACAAAAAACGCTCGGCTGCAATTTGAGCGGCACAGCCCGAAATACAGGCATTGCTGACTACCAAAGGTTCATTGGGATTATTAAAAAAACGACTTATTAGTTGTGCAGAACGCCACAAATAGAGTCGTTCTTTTTCAAAACCGCGGAGGTCTTCCAATAAATCGACATTTCCTTTCGTAGTGGAAAGGATGAACAATACGTCCGGTGAGGCAAGGTCAATAGAGGTTTGGGCAACTGCTCCTTGAACGGAGAGAATTGCCATTTTTTCGAATCGCGTATAGATCGTTGTGTCTGTATGTGGCAAAGCAGAAAAATAATCCTCTATTTTTTCATCGTTCATTAAGGACGCACAGAATGGGCCCGGCAGTCCGAACTTTGATGAATAGATTGTCAAGTCCGACTTCCCGGCACAGACCGCCTGATAGTTTTCGGAGGAAGAAAAGCCAAGGGGAGAAACAATATTATGTGATAACATATTCATCATAGCAATCCTTTTTCTTTTTTCCAATTTTGATAAAAAGTGGGGCAGTTCCATACCAACTGATAATCTTTGTCCAAGAAAACCTGAACACTATAGCCTTTTACCATCAATGTATGGGTGTTTAGATTGACGATTTCATAATCGAAGATGATTTTGGCGGCATCCGTATTTCGGTAGGTAATGGTAATTTCTACATTATCTTGATAACGGATGGGTTGTTTATAGTTCAGATGGAGTTCCACCAATGGGGCATAGAAGCCGTTTTCGTATATAAAGAGGTATTCTAAACCATATTTTTTTCCAAACAATTCGCGGGCATCTTCAAAATAAAGAGCGTAATTACCATGCCATACAATATTCATGGAATCTACTTCACTGAAGCGGACATCAAAATTTTTTGTGGCAGTTAATTTCAGATTTGGGTTATTCATTCTCTTTATTGGTTTTAAAAACTTTCATTTTGCATGAGGCGATTAGCGTTTCTTCGCAGTAAACCTTGGCAGTTACCAAAACGGCTTGGTCAAGATTCAGTTCCTCAGTCATTTCGGTATGAATAATGGTTCCGCATGGGGGTATTTCAAAAAGCTCAAAATCGTTGATTGCGCCAATTACTCCGATAGCTACCGGTTGATCTTGATTCATGTAACCGATTTGGGCAGCAGATGTTTGTGCAATATTTTCCATAATACCTGCGACCGACAGCTGATGATTTTCTACCAAGATGCACGCTTCTTTAATCTCAAAATCGGTTACAATCATACTATTATTACATTGAATAATATTATCAATCATAACCATTGGAGGTTTTTGAGGAATAAAAGCGGAAGCGTTGGCGGGTAAACTCATAGCAAAATCAGGTTAGAATTTTAAACTGCACTGCATAATACTGTGTGCAAGTCCGACACTGTCATAGATTTCATCAATTTGCAGACCGGAATTGGTGATACATTTTGCCATATCTTCGGAATAGTACATTTTGCTGTTTCCGTTTGCCATGGCAGTAAAATAGAGACTAATTTGGGCGAGGCAGTAGGAGGCGGTTTCAAATCTTTGTCTGTCCCAGAAAGTTTCCATAATGTACAATTTTGTATTGGGGGACATTGATTGAGCGGCACGGGACAAGATGGAGCAAACTTGTTCTTCCGAGAAACAGTCCAAGAATTGGCTCATCCAGATAACGTCATAACCTTTTGGGAAAACGGTGGCATGATCTAAGAGATTGGCTTTGTAGCCGTCAATCCTATCGGCACCGGCGATGGAAGCGGTTTGTTTTTTCATCATTTCCAATTGTTGGGGTAGATCCATAATGGTAACTTTTACGTCCGGGCTGAATTTAACGCATTGCAATGCCCAGCGTCCGGTATTGCCGCCCACGTCCAGCAAAGTGCGCGGGTTGTCGTTAAAGACAATTTCGAGTGCTTGTTCAAAAGAGTTGTCGGAATAATAATGGTCAAAAGCGAACCAGCTTTTTTTGGCTACTTCGGGCAGTTGCGACAATCCTTCATAGATAGTGGACCAATTACCCAACACTTTGAGCCCTTCCGGTTTCCCGTTCAAGATGGCTTCTTCCAGATGGAAAAGTCCCAAGTAATTGACATCGTGATTAAAATCCATGTTAACACGTGCCATGTCATCATGAAGTAAAAACCAACCGGCTTTTGCCAAGAAGAAACGTTCTGCTTTAACATAAATAGTGCCAATGGTCAGCGAGGATTCCAATAAAGTCTGTACACCATACTTGGAAATATTTGATTTCTCAGTAATTTCTTCTAAGGTAAGACCTTCATTATGTTCGTTGAGCATTTGGAAAATACCCCATTTAACCATCAAACGTGACACTTGAAAAACAATCGGTCCGAAGGCTATTTCTTGTGCCAACCGTTGAGCTTGCAGGGCGGAAAAACGTTCTTTTTCGTAAATTTCTTTTTGTGGTGATAACAATTTCATATAATATTGATATTTATTAACTTCATTATTAATTATTTACGTGCCAAAAATCATAATAATTGAACCATTGTTCGGGATATTGACGTAAGATTTTATCCATCGCTTTGCCATATTCGTTTGCCAGATATTTGCTTTTTTCCCTTATATTGAGTGGATTTTTGGGGAGATTAAGTTGAGTAAGATAGCCCGAATAGTGCAAGGATTTTTCTTTCATGACAGCAACAAAGATGGCTTGCACTTCCAATTGCGCTGCCATAATAAAAGGTCCTAACGGGAGAGATGCCTGTTTCCCCATAAAATTCACGGGAATTTGTTTATTGCTGCCCCAAACACGGTCGCACAAAATGATGATAATACCTCCGTTATCCAAGGCTTTCTTAATTTCAAAAATATGCGACATATCTTCTTGTATAGGAATAAGATGAATATTGTTTTTCCGAAGCGATTCATCTCTTTTGTTCTGTAAGGCAGCACCCTCACCGCCGTAAATGAGGCAATGAACCTGCTTTCGGTTTTGACGAAGGCAATGACCGATAATTTCAAAATTCCCGATATGCGCCGCCATCAAAATGAAACCTTCGGGTTGCGATAGCAATGTTTCAAATTGACTCACATTGTCGATGTCAATTGAAAACTGACCGGTATTCCCGGCGAGTACGGCAAACTTATCTAATACGACACGTCCAAATACCATGTGATTTCGAATAGTTTTTCGGAAAGATTTCCATTTTGAATAATGATGTATTTCTCTAAAATAACGATAAATACTTCTAAAATCTTTTGCTCTGAAAAGACAATAAAACGGAACAACACAAAACAGAATGGAATAAAATAGGTTAACCTTGATGGATTTTAAAACCAAAAACAAAAATTTCTGTCCGAAATTTCCACCTCCTGTTTTCCCCGTCCACTGTTTTTGCTGAGTCATTATTCTATTGAATTTTGGCTACTACATAATCGTAAAATTGTGATAATGTTTTCACATCTTTCATCTCTTCGGGCTTGATTTTAATACCGAAAGTTTTTTCAACTTCTGCAGCGATGTCCACAAAATCGAGACTGTCAATGTGTAAATCTTCTTTTAGTAAAGCATCGGCATTCAATAAGGCTTCTTCAACTTCTAATTCATTGATTAAGAAATTATTAATCGTTTTTTCGATGGTTTCTCTATTCATAATTATTTTTTTATTTTTTTAATCACTAAAGCACTGTTGGTTCCTCCGAATCCAAAAGAATTGGATAACACCACATCAATATTTTTTTCTAACGTATGAGGAACGATATTGAGATTGACGGCGCAGTCGTCGGGTTGTTCAAAATTGATATTGGGGGCGATAAATGAGCTTAGCATCATGAGGTTTGAGTAAACGATTTCGCTGGCACCCGCCATCCAACATTCGTGTCCAGTCATGGATTTGGTAGAAGAAATGGGAGTTTTATGCGGAGCAAAAAGTTTATTCAACGCCACGGCTTCGTGGGCGTCTCCTTGTTGAGTGGAGGTAGCGTGGGCATTGATATAATCAACTTCAGCGGCTGTAATTTGAGCATCTATCAGGGCGCGTTCCATGGCAATGAGGGAACCGGAATCGCTGGCTTGTGAAATATTGGCACCATTGGAAGAGAAACCGTAGCCGGCAACTTCCCCCAAAATGGTGGCACCGCGTTTCACGGCATGTTCGTATTCTTCCAAAATGACGGTGGCAGCACCGCCGCTGGGTACCAACCCATCACGGTTTTTATCAAACGGGCGGGAGGCGCGCGTTGGCTCATCGATGCGGGTCGAAAAGGCACTAATACCGTCAAAACTGCCCATCGACAAGTAGTTGGTCTCTTGAGCACCCCCGCAAATTATCAAGTCTTGTAAACCATGGCGAATCAAAGTCATTCCTAAACCTATGGAATGTGAACCACTTGCACATGCCGCACTGATGGTCATATTGATACCTTTCAGTCTGAAGATGGTGGACAAATTCATGGTGACGGTTGAGTTCATGGATTGGAAGATGGGACCCGAGCCCTGTATCGTTGTGTCTTTGGTTTGCAAAGTTAAGGTATGAGCGTCAATGACGGCTTTTGCCGATGAATCGTTGCCATACAAAATGCCAACTTCATTTTGGTTCAAATAATCTAAGTCAATATGGGCATTTTGTAGTGCCTCGACAGTTGCCATGTAAGCATATTCACCTTCTTCTGCCAAGCAGATTCGGGAGCGGCGGTCTAAAAGCGGTTTTAAATAGGGACGTTTCAAAATTCCCGTCAACGGTGAGCGATAACCATATTCAATTCTTGCAGGGTCAATGCCGATGCCCGACTTCCCCATATACAATGACTGTCTGACTTCTTCCAGATTTTTCCCTAAACAAGAGTAAATTCCTATGCCTGTAATTACAACGCGTCTCATATAAGTGTTTATGAATTAATTAAGTATAAAGTCCTCCATTAATGGAAATTACCTCACCCGTAATGTAAGCGGCTTGGTCGGAGGCAAGAAATCCAACTAAATCAGCCACTTCCTCAGGTTCGCCAAATCTTCCGGTAGGAATCATTTTTTTGAGAGTGACTTCATCTAAATCTTTGGTCATGTCGGTTGCAATAAAACCGGGGGCAACGGCATTCACGGTTACTTTGCGCGGGGCTACTTCCTGTGCCAATGCCTTGGTAGCACCAATCAGTGCAGCTTTTGCCGCCGAATAATTGACTTGCCCGGGCAACCCTTTTATTCCGGACAAAGAGACAATATTGATGATCCGTCCGTAGCGATGAGTTAGCATATTTTTTAGCAATCGGCGGGTAACGTAAAAAAATCCGTTCAAGGAGGTATCTAAAACGTTGTGCCATTGTTCATCTTGCATAAATATCAGCATAGTATCTTGGCGCACACCCGCGTTATTGACTAATACTTCAATGTAATCATTGGGGTGGTTGTTTTGCCACTGTTCCAATGCTTCTTCAATAGCGGCAGGGCTAGATACGTCGAAAGGAAGAAGCTCTGCAACCCCATTTTGATTTTCTGTCATTTGTTTTGTTACCAAGGCTGCGGATTCATTTCGGGCGTAATTAATAATTACGGCATAACCCATCTTACTTAATTGTAAACAAACAGCCCTTCCAATGCCTCGGGAGCCACCGGTTACCAACGCATATTTCATCTTACAAATCCAAGTTTTTATTTTTTAAATAATCTATTATATGCTGAATGTCCTCATATTTGGGAGTATCTTCAACAAAAGCGGGAACAATGTTCCGGACTTCCTTATAGAACTCGCGACTGACATTTGCCAATTTGTTTTCAATTTTCAAACAATCAACCGCCTGAACCAATGAGATATAATAAACAGCCATTACCTGATATGCGTTGTCGATAACCCGTTTGGCAAGAATGGCAGAATTGGTTCCCATACTTACAACATCTTGATTATCATTATTATTAGGAATACTATGCACGTACATAGAGTTCGATAATGTTTGGCATTCGGCAGTGGTAGAAGTAGCTGTAAATTGCATGGCTTGCACGCCATAATTGAGTCCTAATTTACCAAGATTCAAGAAAGGAGGCAATATTTCGTTAATTTTGTCGTGACACAGATAATTCAGTTGTCGTTCCATCAGCATCGTCAATTTGGTTATGGCAATTTTCAGTTTGTCCATTTCAAAAGAAACATAATCTCCGTGGAAGTTTCCGCCGTGATAAACGGTTTGAGTATCAATATCCACGATGGGATTATCATCTACAGCGTTGAGTTCTTCGGTGAGAATTTGTTCGGTATATAAAAGAGTATCCCAGATGGGACCCAAGATTTGTGGGGTACAGCGCAATGAGTAGTAGGGTTGTACTTTATGTTTAAAGATGTGTTCTTGGTGAGGGTGGTACATTTCCACTTCGCGTTTGAGCAGACATTGGCTTCCTTGGGTTAGTTTAACCATTTGGCGAGCCACTTCCGATTGCCCATAGTGCCCTTTCACATCATTGAGTTCGGGGGCGAGAAAATCGTCGTAAGACGCAGCAATTTCGTTAATCATCACCGATGCCGACAATGCTAATTTTAGTAATTTTTTTGCGTAGAACAGATTCACTATTCCGACGCCGGTCATCATGGCGGTTCCGTTAGTCAGTGCCAAACCTTCGCGTAAATGCGGGTGTATGGGTTTCAGGTTGAGTTGTTGCAGAACGTCTGCGGTTTTTTGTTTTTTGCCTTGGTAAAAAACGTAGCCTTCGCCGATTAAGGTGAGAGCCAAGTGGGCTAATTGCACCAAGTCACCGCTGGCACCAACGCTGCCGTGTTGTGGAATGAACGGGAAAATACTATGATTGATAAAAGCAGCCAAGAGTTCCATCACGTCGATATGAACGCCGGATTTGCCATTGGCAAAAGTTTGGAATCGAGCCAACATGGCGGCTTTTACGTATATTGGAGCAAAAGGTTCGCCGGCACCGCACGAGTGACTGCGGATGATATTATATTGCAAAGACAATAAATCGTTATCGTCAATTCGGTATTGTGCCATGGGTCCGAATCCGGTATTGATGCCATAGATGATTTTATCTTTTGCAAAATCTGACAGGAAAGTGTAGCTTGCCTCAATTCTTTTTCTTGTTTCCGAATCCAACACCAAAGGTTCTTCTGAAAACAATATTTTCTCAACTTCTTTTATTTTCATTTGCACATTAATTTACGCTTTCATTTTTAAATTTCTTGAAATAGGGCATGTTACACTATTTCATTTCTGTCAAAAAATGAGGTGGCAAAGATACAACATTTTTTGATTATCAGCTAAATAATTTTATTATTTTATCGGCGAATTTGGTAGCGATAAAGTTTCGTCTTAATTTCAGGGTAGGAGTTAGTTCGCCGGTAGCCACGCTCCATTCGTAATCTATTAATTCATAGCGAATTATCTTTTCTGTATCTCCAAATGAGGCGTTATATTTAGCTACAATTTTCTTAAATTTTCGGATTACATCCGGGTGGTTAATCATTTCTTCATTGGTAGTGTAGGCAATTCCCTTTCTGTCGCACCATGAGCGTAAATCGTTAAAATTGGGGACGATAAGAGCGGCGGCAAATTGCTTGTTTTCGCCGAGCACCATGATATTGTCGATAAGGGATTCTTCGTTGAATTTATTTTCAATGATGGTAGGGACGATGTATTTTCCGAAAGCGGTTTTAAACATCTCTTTTTTTCTGCCGGTGATTCGGAGTTGTCCTTTCGGTTCAAAGTGTCCGATGTCGCCGGTATGGAACCAGCCGTCGGGATCGATCGCCTCTTTGGTCAGGTCTTCTGCCTTATAGTATCCCTGTGTAACGCAATGTCCGCGGGTAAGTATTTCGCCGTCTTCTGCAATTTTGACTTCAATTCCGGGCAGCGGCTGACCGACGGTTCCGAACATAAGTCCATTTTCAAAGAAGTCGCTTACAGCAATTACGGGGGAGGTTTCGGTCAAGCCATAGCCTTCCAATACGGGCATTTCGGCTGCCCAAAACAATCTGCTCAGGCGGGGTTGTATGGCGGCTCCTCCGGATACAATGACATCAATTTTCCCGCCTAATGCGGCTTTCCATTTAGAGAGTACCAATTTTCGGGCAATTTTGAGTTTTAAACGATAGAGTTTGGATACGTTTTCCAATTCGAAGCTCGTTGCTATGCTATCTGCCCAAAAGAAGATGCGTTTTTTAATACCTTTTTGTTTACGTCCGGTTGCGATGATTTTGTCATAAAACTTTTCCAATAATCGCGGAACGGTCGTAAAGATGGTGGGCTTTATTTCCCGCATGTTGTCGGCAATGGTTGGTAAACTTTCGGCATAATAGATGGGAATCCCCAGAAATTGCCATGCATAGTTCATCATTCTTTCGTAGATATGGCAAAGCGGAAGATAGCTCAATACGCGATTATGAGATTGTATCGGCACGATGGGTACAATAGCCTTGAAATTATTGATAATGTTTCGGTGCGTCAGTATCACGCCTTTCATGTTTCCGGTTGTGCCGGAAGTATAAATCAATGTCATGATATCATCGGGCGAGATGCGTTCTTTGATTTCGTCCAAGTATTGTGGACTGGGGTTTGCCATTCCTAACTCAATCACTTCGTTCAGGTGACGATAGCCGCGTAAGTTCCTGAAAGTGTATACATTATCTTTTATTTCCGGTATTTCGGAAATGATATTCTCGATTTTGCGGAGGATGTCCCAGCCGGAAACAAAAACCATTTTTACCTCTGCGTGGTGCAGAATATATTTGTAGTCGTTTTCGCTGATAGTGGGATAAATAGCGACGTGGATAGCACCTAATTGCAGAATTGCCATATCCAAGAAATTCCATTCCGGACGACCGGAACTGATGGTGGCGATTTTGTCTCCTTTTTTGATCCCCAATTGCATTAAACCGTAACTGATATTATTTACGGTTTCAATATATTGATTAATGCTATAGTGTCGCCAAACACCGTTTTGTTTTCCACAAAGCGCGTCATTTCTTTGAAAATGAAGAGCATAATGTGGTAAGATGTCAAATACGCGTGTTACCTCCATATCATGTCGTTGTTATTTAACGACTAATTTCTTCGTTGATACGATTTTATTATCAACTTCTAAAGAGTAGAAATAGATTTCCGAAACCAAATTGGAAATGTCTAAAACGGATTTTCCTTTGGCTGCCGAAACCGGAACAGACATGATTTTGCTTCCGATTAAATTGGTTAGTACGATATTTGATTTCGCTCCGAAGCGATAATTTGACAAGTCATATTGAACAGTAACCTCACTGTTTGCCGGATTTGGGTAAGCAGTAAAGCTATTGACGCGAATGGGCATTTCGGAAATGCCAACTCCTTCTGACGAAAATTTGACAAAAACGGAATCAGCAAGAACATTTTCTACAAAAAACATATATTTCACAATACTTACTCCCACGTTGCCGCGTGCATTATACAGAATGTGGAATTGTAAAAAATCGGATGTCTGACCGGCTCCCAATACTAACATACGACGTGCCGTGTCCACATTTTCACCATAGCAAACATCTAAACAAAACGAATTATAGCTCCCAGGAAGAATAGAGATGTTTTTCTTCACAATCAGAACGGATATTTCATCTTCCGTATTATTATTTACCCCAATGGTAAGTTCATAATCGTCTGCATTGGGTGCAGGGTCGATATTTGGTATTAACAACGTGTCTCCCAGCTCGTTACCTTGATAAAAAAGTTTCACGTCTTGCGCAAAACCGAGCGTGAGTGAGGCCGATAAAATCAGTAAAAGTATAGATAGTCTTTTCATAATATTTCATTTTAAATTCAACTGCAAAAATATCATTTTTATTTTAATTGCGACTGTTTTTTTAAAAAATAATATAAAATGTTTATTACCAATTACTTGTGACTATTCGGCCGCACAACAACTGATAGTCGCAGTACTTACAATGGTCAGTTTGGTCTGTTTGAACAAAATACTCTTTACGCAGGGGATAATCCGTTATTTTTTCATCATTTTTTTGTTGATTTATCTCCGGATAATTCACAATTTCTTTTAGAAGCTCTTTAAGATTTTCTTCAAATTCATTCATTAAATCATCGTTAATTAAACTGTTATCAGATGGGATAGTGGGGATTATCAAATTATTATCGGGATTTTTCAACAATTCTTGGAAACTGACAATCCCGCAGCATAAAGGTTCTGATTGCAATGGATCTTTCATATTTTGGTCGTTTCTATAGAGATAGGCATACATCATCAGTTGGAATAATTGTTTTTGCGCTATATCCGTAAAAAGAATATTCATATCTTTGAATATCAGTTCTTTGGGATCCACTTTCCCTGTTTTATAATCCAATAATGTGGGTATGCCGGTGCGATTGTCGATTCTGTCACAAAAACCGCGCAACTTGAATTCTTGTTTGCCGATACTCAGTTTGTGCGTCAATTCTACTTCCGTACCAATAATTTCGAATTGGGAAGTATCTAAATCCTTTTCCACAATTTTGCAGTAGGTTAAGACATATTTTTTGACCACTTCCGTTGCGAGATACAATTTCCCGCGCGTCAAATCCTGCCCTTTTACTTCTTCTTGATTACCAAATGTTTCCAATACGATGTGATCTATATTCTTTTTTAGTTTCTCAATAGATTTTTTGTAATCCGATGGGATATTTTTTATTTCATTCAATAAATCCTCTAATATTTTATGGGTTACTGTTCCGATGACATTTTTTTCAATATCTTCATTAATGGTTTCAGGTTTCTTGATATGAGCGACATATTTCAAGTAAAACTGTAACGGGCAATTGATGTAGGTTAAGAGTTGTGAGGGCGAGTAGGAACATTGGGTTAGTTTTTTTATAATTTCCGGGGTTTTGGAAATCATCATCTCGTTTTGTGCATTTCCTCTAGGTTTAATAGAAACAATTTCGGATGAAATCGTAATATTGGTTAATTTTTGTTCTTTTACTTCAAATTGTAATTGATTGATAAAGCGGCTTTTTTCTGCCACTGTATCTGAAGAATCGGCGTTGTAGAGCAGATAAATGTTTTCGGCTCTCTGCAAAAGTCTGAAAAAATGGTAAGCGTAGATGTCCTCTTTTTCTTTGTAAGTAGGCAAATTATAGTGGCAGCGCACGTCGAACATAATCAGTGAATTGTCACTTTTTGCTGCCGGAATGGTACCCTCATTCGCCGAAAGCATGAGGACGTTTTTGAAATCGAGGGCGCGCGTTTCCAACAAGCCCATTACTTGCAGGCAATGTCCATTTTTGCCCGGAAATGGAAGGGACAAAGTGTCTATTTTATCGTTCAAGAAACTCTCAATAATTGGAATATCCAACGATTCTGATTGCGGAAAAGATTGAAGTATTTGTGCAGTCTCGTCGATGGCAGCCTGCATCGAAGCTGAAATGCTCTTTTCAATACCTTCGTCAAGATTTTCCGCTACCATTTGAAAAAAATCGGACATATTTCTTAGAAATTCAGCGCCAATGGGCGACATATCCGGGAATTGCGGAAATTCGGAAATTTCCGATTCACTCATTTGGATTTTTCGTAGATCCGATAATTTGTAAAATATCTGATTTTTTAAGATAAAACGATGGATATACTGTTCATAATCCGCCTCTTTTCCTTGAAAAAATGCGTTTTTTATCAACGGATTCTTGATAAATGCGGTAATATCTTTATGATAATAGGTAACGTCTTGGGCAGATGTATTGGTTTGTTGGTAACGATGCCAGCCCTTTGCCAGTGCCAGCATATTTTGCAATAAGTGGTGCGATTTAGTCGCTGTAATCGGATAACTCATTGTAATATTGGCGTCTTTGCAATCATAAATATGCACAAAGGGTTCAATGAGCGATTCGTCGGCAAAGACGATGGCGGTTTGTTCTAACTTATCAGATAGTTGATTGTGGAGCAGGTCGGCAGCCAAATAAAGCTGGTTGATTTGTTTGGTTAAACCATAGATTTTTACCTCTTTTTTGATGGTAGCATAATCATTTCCAATATGTTTAATCTCTTTGAGTTGAAGTCTGTTTTTGAGTTGCTCGACAAAGCGGTGGATAGATAATTTGCCGTTTTCCTGATAATAAAAGGTGTCTAAGTCAAAAAGGAACTCGATTTGCAGGTTGTTTCTCGAGTATAAATTTTCCACGATTTGCATTTCGGAGGGAGAAATGGCGTTTAATCCCGCAAATACATATTTTTTGTAAGGGAGTTGATCGGCATAGTGATTAAAATTCTCCGCCACATCGCGGTAAATCATTCCTGCATAACCTTTGGATTTTTTATTTAAGGAATCCCTGAACTGATGATAAATGTCGATTAATTGTTGATAAAATTGAAGATATTCTTCTTGTTTGATAGACAGTTTATCTTGTCCAAAAGATTCTAATTCTTTGATATTGTGGAGGTCTGAAAAAATATTTTCGGCATTTGCCAACTGCATATCTATTTCGTTCATATCGCGTAGGATCACTTTTCCCCAAGCGAGAAAGTCTTGCAAAGTGTGAGTTTTCGCGTATTCAAATTGACTATAGATGCTGTAAAGTTCCACTAATAATTCGGATTGCGACATTAATTCTAAAGGGGAAAGAGAATGAATAAACTCGTCAACAGACAACACCGCGGGCGGGAAAATGGGCTTTTCTATCTTGCTTGCTATTTCCTGAAATAGTTTTCTCTGTGCGCGTTTATTCGGAAGAATAATCGCTATGTCTTTATAATCAATGTTTTCAGAAGGATTGATGGTTTCTGCTAAACGGGAAATAAATGTTGTCATATGGATAAAAAATTGAGCAGCAAATGTACAATAAAATTGAATAGGATCGCGAACGTCCACGAGAATAGGAGCGTGTCCTGTCCGCGTGAGTATGAGAATAAGCCTTCGTTACATCATAATGAAAAGAGAGGTTGCTTGAAATATTTTTTGATTCATTTGTTAGATAGGATGATATAAAATGAAAATTTTTGACAATACCGCTCCTAATATTTGACAAATTGGAAGCATTAGTCGGTTTTATGCTGCAACAGATATTAACAATGGACGAAAAAGTGCCCGAAAATTGCCACATTCGCTCTTGATCATAGTTGATAAATTGTATCATTTTATCGTTTTTCGGACTAGATTTTTTGAACAGAAAATTGTATATTTGCCACTTGAAAAAACAAGTAATTAAACCAAAAATCATTATGAAACAAATCGGAGTTTGTGCAAAAGGGATATCATGCCCCATTATTAGAGAAGGTGACAATCTGGCTGCCATTGTAACGGATAGCATTTTAGAGGCTGTTCACAATGGAGCGAGCGGCACGTATGATATTTGTAATAAGGCAGTTGTCGGCATTACTGAATCCATAATTGCACGATCTCAAGGCAATTATGCCACGATTGATGATATTGCCTATGATATTCGTTCCAAATTTGGCGATAATCCGACCATTTATTTACTCAATCCTATCTATTCGCGGAATCGTTTTGCCATTATTTTGCGGGGTATTGCGCGGGCTGCCCAACGAATCGTTTTGGTGATGCCGCAAGAAGATGAAGTCGGTAATGTACGTAATAACCACCCCTTTACCGCCGTTCATTATGACCAATATTATCAGGAAATCTGTGCCAAAGAAGGTGCCATCGTGGATGTTTATGAAGAATGGAGTGAGGTGCTCAATCGCGAATTACCGGATGGCTTGGGAAATGCCAATATCATTATTTGCAATTTGCATGACTATACGGAAATAAAGGAAAAGATGAATTGCAAAAATGCTTATTCTTTGGCAGATATTCTTGCAGAAAAGTGCGAATTTGGACTATTAGGATCCAATAAAGCCGATGAGGAGCTGATTAAGTTGTTCCCCAATAAGCAAAAAACGCAAGTTTTGTTAGATGAAATTCAGAATAATCTGCGTCAAAAAACCGGCAAAGAAATTATTGTTTGCGCTTATGGCGATGGCTGTTTTAAAGACCCCGTCGGCGGAATCTGGGAATTTGCCGATCCCGTTACTATGCCGGCATATACGAATCCGGAAATTATCGAAAGTACTCCTAATGAATTGAAAGTGAAGGCTCTGGCAGATGATAAATTTAAAAATCTCTCCGGTCGCGAACTTTCAGATGCCATTGAACTAGAAATTAAAAACAAAAGCACGAACTTGAAAGGCTCTATGCAAAGTCAGGGGACCACCCCGCGTCTGTACCGCGACTTATTGGCAAGTTTAATGGATTTGATTAGTGGCAGTGGCGACAGATGTACACCTATTGTTTTGATACAAAACTATTTCAAAGAATAGATGATTTCTCCAACAAAAAAAGGCGTGTTAACATTGGTAACACGCCTTTTTTTGTTGGCAGTTATTCCGAAATTTAATCTTTTCCGCTGCGTGCGTTAGTGATATTATCCCAAAGTTTAGACACATCTGTATTGGCTTCGACGTGACTTAAGAAGCACTCCATCGTATTTATCATCAGCATGGCAATGGTCAGCGGACCGACCCCGCCGGGTACAGGCGTAATGTAACCTGCCACTTCGCAAGCGCCTTCAAAATCCACGTCTCCAACTAATTTGCCCTCTGTGTTGTAGGTGTTTCCCACATCAATGACTATCGCCCCGGGTTTTATCATATCCGCCGTGATAATCTTTTCTTTTCCGACCGCAACTATCAATATATCAGCCAATAAAGTAATTTTTTTAAGATCTTCCGTATAAGAATGAGCCATGATAACGGTTGCATTCTCATCGAGGAGAAGCTTGGCTACGGGTTTTCCTACAATGTTGCTTCTCCCGACTACTACGGCTGTTTTTCCGCTAATCGGTATTTCCGTAGTTTTGATTAGCTGGATGATTCCTTTCGGTGTGCAGGGAGCAATACAGTGCGTACCCTGCCACAAAGCACCCACGTTGAGTGTGTGAAATCCATCTACATCTTTGTTTTTGGCGACGGCATCCACCACGCGTTCTTCGTTCATGTGTGCGGGCAGGGGAAGTTGCACCAAAATCCCGTCAATAAGCGGGTCTTCGTTTAAAACATGAATGATTTTCAATAATTCGGCTTCGCTTATATTGTCTTCCAAAGCCATCAAACGGGCATCTATTCCAATTGACAAGCCGGTTTGGACCTTATTTCGTACATAGCCCTGATTCGCGGAGTCGTTGCCCACCATGATAACGCATAAAGAGGGACGCCGTCCATATTGATGTTCCAAGAGCGGAATCTGCTCTTTTATCGTATTTTTTATTTTGGCTGCAACTGTTTTTCCGTTTATTATATTTGCCATTATTTCAACTATTTATTTTCATTTATGTTTCATTGTCTATTCATGGTCAAGAGCAATATGAGCGATGTCGTGTCGATAGAAGAGATGGTCACATTTTATTTTATCAATTTCGGAATAGGCGATTTGGTGTGCTGACTGGAGCGTTTTGCTTTGAGCGACGATCATTAGTACGCGACCACCGTTGGTAATCAATTTTTCATTTTTGTAAGCAGTTCCCATGTGATAAACCGTTGTCGTGATATTTCCAATTCCTTCAATTTCAAATCCTTTGTCATATTTTTCAGGGTACCCCTTAGACGCAAGAACGACCCCTAATGTTACATTTTTCGACCATTTTATTGAATTTTCAATTTCTTGACCGGTAGCGATTTTTTCAAAAATGTCGTAGCAGTCACTTTCTAAAAGTGGGAGGACAACTTCCGTTTCCGGGTCTCCAAAGCGGGCGTTAAATTCAATAACTTTAATTCCGTCAGGAGTTTTCATCAGTCCTGCGTAAAGAACGCCGGTGAGTGGGCAGTTTTTTTGGCACATGGCATCAGCCGTGGGCTGCAGAATATGGTCAATGGCATATTGGACATCTTCATCGGTAATAAAAGGGAGGGCGGTATATGCACCCATACCGCCGGTATTCGGACCTTGGTCGCCATCAAAGGCGCGTTTGTGGTCTTGAGCCACCGGCATTGAATACACATGATGACCATTTACGAAGCACATCAAGGAGAATTCGGGACCGGTCAGAAATTCTTCGATGATTACTTTCCCTTTCCCGAAAATATGGTCAATAAGCATTTTTTGAAGAGTTTCTTCTGCTTGAGCCGGCGTTTCTGCAATCACCACGCCCTTGCCGGCAGCTAATCCGTCGTACTTGATGACGGTGGGAAACGGACGGGCAGACACATGATCCCATGCTTCGTCAAAGTCCGAAAAACTGCGATATTCGGCTGATGGAATATGGTACTCTCGCATGAGTTGTTTGGCAAATTCTTTACTGCTTTCAATTCGGGTAGCAGCAGTGGTGTGACCAAAAATTGTAAGATTCTCGGCGCGAAAGCGATCCACAATGCCGGCTTGAAGGGCGGCTTCTGTTCCCACCACGGTTAAATCTATTTTCTCATTTTTGGCAAATTGCAACAAATTATTGACATCTGTGTCCTGAATGGGAATGATATGTGCAAACGCTTCCATACCCGCATTTCCCGGGGCGCAATAGAGTTCAAGTTCTTGATTTGAACGGTGTAGTGTATCCGCTATGGCATGTTCGCGACCGCCGGAACCGATTACCAATATTTTTTTCATTTTTTTAATGTTTAAAATGTCTGACTCCTGTGAACAGCATCGTAATTCCCAACTCATTGGCTTTGCGCACGGCATCATCGTCGCGGATGCTTCCGCCGGGCTGAATAATTGCAGTAACTCCATAATTAGCAGCGAGTTGTACAGTATCATCGAAGGGTAAAAAGCCATCGGAGGCGAGTACCAAGTTGGAAGTAAAACCGGCGGCGTGTGCTTGTTTCAGTGCTATTTCCGCCGAACCGACGCGGTTGGTTTGTCCGGCACCAATTCCCATTGTCCGATGATCTTTCACAATGGCAATGGCATTCGATTTGACGTGCTTCACAATTTTCCAGCCGAAATCCATATCTGCCATCTGTTCGGCAGACGGTTGGCATTGGGTTACACACATTTGCGGGGTAATGGTTTCAATTTGTGTGTCCAATTGTTGTACCAATAAACCTCCATTGACTCCAATATATTGTTTAATAGTATCTTGATTTTTAGTCATATCCACTTCGAGGAGTCTTAAATTTTTCTTTGAGGAGAGAATTTCGAGTGCTTCCGGTTGGAAAGAGGGGGCAATGATGATTTCGAGGAAAATGGGTTTCATTCTGTTCGCTACTTCGGCGGTCAGCGGGCGATTGACTGCGACGATACCGCCGTATATGCTCACTTTATCGGCTTCATACGCCCATTGCCATGCTTGTTCTAATGTTTGAGCCACGGCAGCACCGCAAGGGTTCATGTGTTTCAAGGCGACGCAGAAAGGATTGTCGAAGTCGCGCAGAATATTGAGTGCAGCGTTGGCATCTTGTATATTATTGTATGATAATTCTTTACCTTGAATTTGTCGGGCAAAGGCGAGGGAGTAGGGTTGGGGTTGTGCGGCGGCGTAGAATTGTGCGGTTTGGTGTGGGTTTTCGCCATAGCGAAGAGATTGCTTTAATTCATATTCCAAGAATAATTTTTCCGTTAGACCGGCTTGTGCCCGCATGTAAGTTGAAATGCAGCAGTCATATTCTGCTGTATGTGTGTAGGCTTTGGCTGACAATTTCAACCGTGTTTCGCGCCTGGTGTTGCCGTGTGTGCGAATTTCGTCTATTACCATAGCGTAATCGGCAGGGTCGCAAACAATGGATACATCTTGCCAATTTTTGGCTGCACTTCGTACCATGGAAGGTCCGCCAATATCAATATTTTCAATTGCATCTTCAAATTTAACACCCTCTTTTTCAATAGTTTGACGAAATGGATAGAGGTTCACGCATACCAAATCAATGGTTTCAATTTTATTTTCTTTTAGGGTTTGCATGTGCGCCGGCAAATCGCGACGAGCTAAAATTCCTCCATGCACCTTGGGGTGCAACGTTTTTACTCTGCCATCTAATATTTCTGGAAAATCGGTCACTTCACTGATGTTAATAGTTTTAATATTAGCACTTTCCAGAAGTTTGCGTGTCCCGCCGGTTGCAATAATCTCCCAACCCAAAGATTGTAATGATTGAACAAAATCAACCACTCCCTCTTTGTTACTTACACTTACTAATGCCCTCATAATTATTTATTTTTGATATTGATTATTCTTTTTAAAAAAATTGGAACCTGTCCATTATTCACTCCTAATTTCTAATCAGCAGCTCCCGAATTGTTTGCACATAAAGTTGATGTTCTATTTTTTGTCCGATTTTGTGAACTTCTGCGGGGTCATTACCGTCATAGGCGAATGCTTCTTGTGCAATAATTTTTCCCCCGTCGAGGGTTTCATCAACATAATGGATGGTAATGCCGTAAACTTTAACGCCGTAAGCTACTGCATCTTCTACTGCGTGTGCGCCTTTAAAGGCGGGAAGTAAAGAGGGGTGGATATTGATAATTCGTCCGCTGTATGCAGTTAGTAAAGTGTTGGAAACGATTCTCATGTATCCGGCCAAGCAAATCAGATTGACGTTGAGTTGATTTAATTCGCGTACGATTTCTTGTTCGAAGTCAGTTTTTGAAGGATACTCTTTCGGGGAGGCAATGAGGCAGCGGATATGATATTTTTTGGCACGTTCGATGACGTATGCGCCGGGTTGGTCGCATACCAGCAATACGATTTGAGCGGGAATTGTCCCGTTGGTGCAGGCTTGTGCGATGGCTTCAAAATTGCTGCCGCTTCCACTGGCAAAGATGGCAATATTTTTCATGATAATACAGAATATTAATGAATTATAATACCCTGTTCGTTGGTAATTTTTCCGATGACAGCTGCTTTTTCTCCGAAAGAGTGAAGAATTTCGATGGCTTGTGGAGCTTCTTCAGCAGCTAAGGCGACCACCATTCCGATGCCCATATTGAAGATGTTGAACATTTCGCGGTGTGGAATTTTGCCCCAATTTTCAAGCATTTTGAAGACGGGGAGTATCTCCCATGTCCCTTCGTCAATTTCAAATCCTTGCCCTTGTTGAAGAATACGAGGAATGTTTTCGTCAAAACCACCGCCGGTAATGTGGCAGATGCCGTGAACTTGGCACTGACGAATGACTTCTAACATCTGTTTTACGTAAATGCGTGTTGGGGTGAGCAATAAATCTCCGAGTTTTTGATTTTGTGTATTTTTATCTAATTCATTTAAGCATAATGGTTTACATTGAGCTATGGTATCGTGATAGTTGAAGTTGTTGTCTTGAATGATTTTGCGGACGAGGCTAAATCCGTTGGAGTGCACTCCGGACGAGGCAACACCCACCAAGAGATCGCCGGCAGTGACTTGCGAGCCATCTATCAATTTGGATTTTTCGACCACGCCGGTTGTAAATCCGGCAATGTCATATTCGCCATCGGCGTACATGCCGGGCATTTCGGCGGTTTCGCCGCCCACGAGCGCGCAACCGGCTTGCCGACAGCCTTCCGCTACGCCGGCAACGATGGCTTCTACCTTGGTGGGAATATTATGTCCGATAGCGATATAATCAAGAAAAATCAAGGGCTCGGCACCTTGTGCCAGCACGTCGTTCACGCACATTGCCACTGCATCAATACCGATGGTATCATGTTTGTCCATCTCAAAAGCAATTTTGAGTTTTGTTCCTACACCGTCCGTTCCACTTACCAATATCGGTTCTTTAACGTGCAGACTGCTCAAATCAAACATCCCACCGAAGGAGCCGATATTGCCCATTGAGCCTTTTCGCGAGGTGGATGCAACATGTTGTTTAATCCGACGGACCACTTCGTAGCCGGCTTCGAGATTAACTCCTGCGTTTTCGTATGTTTTTGCCATAATATATTAATTTATTGATTATGAATAAAATGAATTAAATATTTTGTAATTCGTCTTTGTATAATTCGGTTGGGTACTGACCGGTGAAGCAAGCCATGCAGGGGGAAACGCAGCCAAAGCATGAAGCATCAGTAGATTCGGGGCTGAGGTAACCTAATGAATCGGCACCAATGGTGGCGCAGGCTTCTTCCAGCGTTCTGTTGGAGCAAAGGAGTTCTTCGTTAGTGGGGGTGTCTACGCCATAGTAGCACGGGAATTTCATCATCGGGCTTGCCACTCTGAAATGAACTTCTGTGGCACCGGCATCGCGCAACAATCGTACAATCTTTAAGGAAGTAGTTCCTCTGACAATGGAATCATCAATGAGGACCACTCGTTTTCCTTTGACAATACTTCTGACGGGACTTAATTTCATACGGACCCCTAATTCCCGCATTTGTTGCATAGGTTGAATAAAGGTTCTGCCCATATATTTATGTTTTACCAATCCCATTTCGTAGGGTATGCCACTCTCTTCGCTGTAGCCCATTGCTGCACTGAGGCTTGATTCGGGAACACCCACCACAATATCGGCTTCCGCCGGACACTCTCGGTATAGTCTGCGCCCCGCTTCCTTGCGATAGGCATGAACATTGCACCCGTCAATATCACTATCCGGACGCGCCAAGTAAATGTACTCCATCGCGCACATGTAATGGTTGCGGCTGCAAGCGTATCGGTTGGAGCGAATCCCTTTGTCGTCAAAACAGACAATCTCGCCCGGCTCAACGTCCCGAATAAATTCGGCTCCCATAATTTCAAAAGCACAAGATTCACTGCTGACCACATAACCATCTCCCAATTTCCCAATCGCCAACGGCTTAATTCCGTATTTATCCCGACAGGCGTAAAGCCGGTTTTGAGTCATAATGAGAAAAGTAAACCCGCCATCCATCATGTTGAGTGCATTAATGATGTTATGAATACGGTCTTCATTATTTCTTTTTTTGATCAGGTGTGCCATCAGTTCGCTGTCCAATGAGGTGTGGAAAATGGTTCCCGATCTATCTAAATATTCTGCAATTTGTTTGGCATTAATGAGTTGTCCGTCGCTTGCCACCACAAAATCGCCGGAGCGGTGGTGAAAAAAGAGGGGTTGCACATTATCCAAACCGCCTTTTGTTACATTGCCATACAACACACTTGCCATTCCAATATTTCCTTGCAATGTTTCAATAACAGAATTATTAAAAATGCTGTCCACAAGTCCTAAACCGCGAAAACGAAAGCACTGTCCTTCGTTGTTAAAGGTAGCCATGCCTGCTCCTTCTTGCCCACGATGTTGCAAATTATGCAACCCATAATATAGCACTGCCGATACATTTTGTACATTATACGCTCCCAATACTCCCATAATTACTTATCCTCCATTACTTTATTAATACGTTCCAAAACTTCTTGATAGGATGACATGATTTCGCCCATATCGCGGCGGTAGCGGTCTTTGTCTAATCTTCTTTCTGTTCCTTCTTCCCAAAGTCTGCATGTGTCGGGACTAATCTCATCGGTTATAATAATCTCTTCATTATCAACTGCTTGTCCAAATTCCAATTTCATATCCACCAATTCAATACCTGCTTGATGAAGAATGTCGCTGATAATTGTATTGGCTTGATTGGCCATTTGATACATCTTATTGAGCGTTTCGCGGGTAACCAATTTCAGTGCTATTGCGTGAGAATCGTTGATCAGCGGGTCTAAAAGATTGTCGTTATTATATCGCAAATCAATAATGGTATTATCAGGTTTGTATCCCTCTTTTATCCCCAGCCATTCAGGTAAGAAACCGGAAACACGATTTCTGACAATCACTTCAATGGGAATAGTGCGCGCTTTCCTACATAATTGTTCCCGTTCGTTGATTTTTTCAATGAAATGCGTACTTACCCCTTGTGAGTTCAAAGTATTGAGCAAAATTGCCGATATGGTGTTGGTGATTTTTCCTTTTCCTTTAAAAACGGCATGTTTGACGTTATTGTACGCCATCATTGTATCTTTGAAATTGACAATTACTTGTGAGGCGTTTGTAGTTGCAAAAAGTTGTTTTTCTTTTCCATCAAAAATGAGTTCTTTTTTTTGAATCGTTTTTCCTTTAAAATAATGAACGGCATTTTCAAAAATGGGTTGATACAGATTACCGCTGATATTTTTGAAGAGATTCTTTTCGTATCTTTCGCTGTGTCCCATTTTGCCAAGAATTAGACCATCGGGGCTGATAATTCCTTCAATATCATAATAAGAGCCGTTGGGATTGTCGGTATAGCGGAAAGCAACTTGTTCGTTTGAAAAGAGATGTTGAGCCATTTCGGGGGTAACCACAAATTTTCCCTCTCCGTGGCTGATGGCAATGTTATGACAATCTCCCTTTTTGAAACCGTTCAGCCAAGGAGATTGGGTTGAAACAACCTCAGTAACCGTCATTTTTGAAATATGTCGGTTAATGTCGTTGCGGAAAAGGGTAGGGGAATTTTCGGTTACAGAATCGATTTTTCCGTACGGGAGTAATCCACTTTTTACCAAGGCTTGGAATCCGTTGCAGATGCCGAGAATAAGACCTCCTCTTTTTTGCAGATTAGTGATGGCGTTGGCAATTTGCGAATTACAGATGACATTAGCGATAAATTTCCCGCTTCCATCCGGTTCGTCACCGCTTGAAAAACCGCCGCAAAATGCCAATATCTGACATTGTTCAATGAGTTGAGATAGTTCGGCAATGGAATGATTGACATCATCTTCCGTAAGATTTCTGAAAATGAAAGTGCGGACTTGCGCGCCGGCTTTGCGGAATGCCTTGGCAGTATCGTAGTCGCAGTTGCTTCCCGGAAATACAGGCAAACAAACGATCGGACCTTCTTCCGGTACCACTCCCGAATAGGAGATTTTCTTGTTTTCGTTGCGGCGCGTTTCCGTTTTTTGAACCGTACCCTTGAATAAAGGAGCTGCGTGCGTAGGATAAATCTTTGCAAAACGCGCATGGTTGGCTTCTTTCATCTCAGAAATTGACATTTTGCAACCATTCATGATGAGATCTGGGGAATCGGTCACTTCTCCCAGCAGTTGGGCGTTGGGATAGTGTAGCGGCTGATTTGTTTCAACCACCAGAGAACCATAATTGAGTGCATAAAGTTCATCTTCAGTGATATTGATGTTTACTCCCAAGTTATTTCCGAACGACATTTTGCAAAGGGCTTCGGCAATACCACCAAAAGTAACCGACCAAGCTGCTACAACCTCCCCGATTTCAATTTGGTGATGAATGTAGTTCCAATTATCTATAAGCATTTGATTATTAGGCATATAATTGGAATATGGCGTATGTTTTATCCAATAAACTAAGTTTTTGGCTTTTTTAAACTCCGGGGAAATTACTTTGGAAGCGTTAACTGTTGTTATGCCGAAAGCGACCAATGTGGGAGGAACGTTCAAGTTTTCAAAAGTTCCGCTCATGGAATCTTTTCCACCGATGGAGGGTAAAGCGAGTTCCAATTGCATTTTTAGGGCTCCGAGTAGTGCGGCAAAAGGTTTGCCCCAGCTGTGGGGGTCGTGGGTCATCTTTTCAAAATATTCTTGATACGAAAAACGCATACCCGAAAAATCGCCACCGGCAGCCACTACTTTCGTGCAAGCCTCCGTAATGGCATATGCTGCCCCGTGGTATGGACTCCATCGCGTGATGTCGGGATTGTAACCAAAAGCCATGATGCTTGCCGTATCGGTATCGCCGGAAACGGGAATCTTCTGCACGGAACATTGCGTTTCTGTAGCTTGTTCAGTGCCCCCGTATGGCATAAGTACGGTGGAACGTCCAACGGTTGAATCGAACATCTCTACCATTCCTTTTTGGGAAGCGATGTTAGGTGCAGATAACAGTGATTTTAATTTTTGCTCTAAACTTTTTCCGGTTACCTTTCTCGTAAAGGGATTCTCATTTTTTACTGCTGTGATGGTAGCGGCGGCGAAGTGTTTGGCACCGGCACTATCGATGAAATCGCGTTCCAAATCACAGACTATTGTATTGCCGTTAAAGATTCGCATACGTCCGGTATCGGTAACGTCGGCGACGTAGGTCACTTCTACGTTGTCGTGGTGGCAGTAGCGTTCAAACTCGTCTCGATCTTGTCGTTTAATCACAACCGCCATTCTTTCTTGGGATTCGCTGATGGAGAGTTCGGTAGCGTTCAAGCCGGCATATTTCACGGGTACTCGGTCGATATAGATGTCCAATCCGGGGGCAAGTTCGCCAATGGCAACGCTCACGCCGCCGGCACCGAAGTCGTTGGATTTTTTGATCAGTCGGGTTACTTCGGGGTGACGAAAAAGTCTTTGTAATTTGCGTTCTTCGGGGGCATTTCCTTTTTGTACTTCGCTCCCGCAGGTGTCCAAAGAGCATTCGGTGTGACCTTTGGAGGAGCCGGTAGCTCCGCCTACGCCATCGCGACCGGTACGTCCGCCCAGCAGCAAAATAATATCGCCGGCAGTGGGTGTTTCTCGTTTCACATTTTCTGCTTTGACCGCGCCGACGACGGCTCCTATTTCAAGTCTTTTGGCGGTATAGCCGTCATCATAAATTTCGCGAACCATCGTTGTGGCCAATCCGATTTGGTTTCCGTAGCAGGAATAGCCGGCGGCAGCTTTGCGACTAATCTGACGTTGTGGCAACTTGCCGGGCAAGGTCTCTTCTACTCTTTGGCAGATGTCGCCTGCGCCGGTAACGCGCATGGCTTGGTAAACATAGGAACGACCGGAAAGCGGGTCACGG
>JALNYF010000030.1 GCA_023229985.1 Bacteroidales bacterium
GTATAGGGCAAAAGGAGTTCCATTTTATCCAATTCCGAATTTTTGAGTGCAACCTGACGCAGGTCAATGGTTTTTAATGTTTTTTGCAAAGCGCGAATACTTTCGGGAAAAACATACAACGGGTTCTCCCACGCATCAATATAGGTCAATTGGGTAAGCTTACCAATGCTTTCGGGCAACGCCTCAATCATGTTCCGACAAATAATTAATTCCTGCAATTCCGATAAATTGCCCAAACTCTCGGGAAGTCTGACCAAACGATTACTCGCCAAATTCAATTTTTGAAGATGAGTCAGCTCGCCAATGCGTTCATCTACAACCGCCAACCGACATTTTGAAAGCGTCAACTCCTGCAAATTCTTCATCTCAAAAACTTGAGCAGGGATAGAATCTTGACGAATTTTTAATTTCAGCCGATAAACTTGGAGCGGTTGCGCCATGGCTGTTTCCAATGAAGTATAAACAGGCTCGTTGTTTAACGCTTCCGAAGACAATAATTGCGCACTTATATTATTGATATATAATAAAATACAAAATATCAGACCAAAATGCTTCATTTTTTACTTGTATTGCAATTTATTGATATAGAACACATATCTTTTTGATTTTGGATTCTTTGCTTTTGAACGAATGTACTGATAACCCGTTGCCAAATAATAGTCATCATACCATCGAAACACTTCCGGATTTTTGCAATATTCCACCTTATCCTGCGCATAGCTATTTTCCACCTTGATCGACGCCATTCGTTCAACAACATCGTAACCGCGCAAAAGAGTATGAATAATGTAACTATTGTATGGATAAAAGACCAATGCCTCATCGCCCAGATATTCTACCGACAAACGTTTCGTTAATTGCTGACTCAATAAATTGGAAAAGGGAAAATAGTTGTCCCAAAGCAGATTGCCGCCGGCATCAAAAGTGGTAACATAGGCATTTACGTAACGAAAACCCACAAAAGTCTGATAATTATACATTTGAGTTCCACTATAGCTGTAGTTGTTGTTATATTCGGGATAATAGACCTCCGTCGCCAGCGTATATTGAGAGCGATTGTGGAAAATATCACCTACAAATAATTGAAAATTAAGAATATTATTATTGACCTCGCTGTCGAAGGCAACGTCTGTTTTCGTCTTCAGCGTGGAATAATTGTAAAATTTGGCACTATCAAAGCTACTTTTATGCAGCTGCAGGGTATAAACGCCGGAATGAAGTTGTGCCGAATTCTTGTCTTGGAATGTATTATAGGTTCCAATGATTAACGTGGTATCCTGATTGATGACTGCGGCACGTGCCGAGTTATAAATAAAGTCCGAATTATCGGGGAAAGAAGCCGGAAAGGGTTGCACAAATTCATGATGACTCAAATAATCACGCTCATATAGCAATAACTGACGCTCGTGCCGGTCGGGTTTGGAATTAAGTCCAAACAACCAGCGATGATTAAACGTATCCAATTCGCAAAACTCCACGGAAAAAGTGAATCCGCACTGATATGATGAAAGTGTATTTGTCAAACAATCGTAGAAAAACAAGCTGTCGGATTTATTGTCTGAAGCGCGAATCACGATTTCATGATCACGGACAAACAGCTCTACCAACTGATTGTTCGTTAAATTACTGATTGAGGTTACATTATATTGATTATTCTGAAGATTAACCGTTACTAAAGATGTTTTAAACGCACTTTTTTTAGGGAATCGTTTTTGGAGGAGGATATACAAGTAATTATCTGATTTTTTGTATGTTATAAATTCAGTAAGTAATGGAAACGGAAGGGTGAAATGGTAATCATTTTGAAGGTTGGTATCATAATGCAGGAACACCCAATTGATAGAATCCTCCGATATGCGGTTTCCTTCATAAGCGACAAACAGACCGTTATTACCGGCGTTTGCCAAATGGTAATTGAACTCATCTTTAGCGTCTTCTAGTTCAATGCGCAAAGGAGCATCATATTGTGCCAACAAAAGCGCAGGCAGAAGGAGAAGGAAAAAGGCGGTAATTTTTTTAATCATAACAATCCACAAATTGCGAGTGCAAAAATACGAAAAACTATCAAGAAGCGGGGTATGAAATTAAAAACGACAAAAAAAAAGCAGGGATGGAGGTGCGGGGAAAGGGGACATCGCAGTTACAATAATTTTTTATTCTTCACCGGACAACCATATTACAAAATAAACAAAAAAAAGAGGAAAAATCATAAGATTTTTCCTCTTCGTAGCGGGGGCAAGACTCGAACTTACGACCTCCGGGTTATGAGCCCGACGAGCTACCACTGCTCTACCCCGCTAATTCGAGTGCAAAAATACACTTTTTTTTTGAATTGGCAATCATTTCAAAAAAAATTTCTATTTATTTATTAAACATCTACTATCCAACAATTTAAAGTATAGAATGAGATAACAATGTTTTTTTTGTTCTTTGTGTAAAATTATAAAAAAAATAGTATTTTTGCACCTACAAGGTCTTAAAAGTCAATAATTAGAATAAACAGTTGAAAATATTTATCGCTAATGAGTTACAAGTTATTCAAAAAGCAAAAAGAGGGATACAAAAGTAGATTAATGGCAACAAAATCCTTATTTTTAGTCATTATTGTTTGTTTCATTTCGTGTATTAATAATAACCACGATGCTGACGCATACGGGGTTTTTGAAGCCACGGAAATCATTGTTTCATCGGAAAACAATGGGAAATTGCTCAGCTTCCATGTATCGGAAGGGCAGACTTATCAAAAAGGAGAAGAGATTGGCTGTATTGATACATTCCAATTACATTTGCAGATACAGCAATTGGAGTCCACCATTCGGGCAACCTTGGCAAGTCGCCCCGACATTCCCTCACAGCTTAATACGTTGCAATCGAAATTGCAGACCTTAGAGAAGGAACGTGCGCGCATCACCACCTTAGTAGAGGCTAACGCCGCAACTACTAAGCAATTAGATGATGTAAACGCCGAAATTGAAATCACACGCAGTCAGATTGCAGCCACGAAATCCACGCTGAACACCCAATCCAGTGCCATTTTGGAAAATGTGGAAGCAATGCGCTTTCAACTGCTGCAACTCGAAGACGCGATGGAAAAATGTAAAATTAAAGCCCCCATCACGGGAACCGTACTCAAAAAATACATTGAACCGAATGAGTTGGCATTCCAAGGGAAACCCCTTTTTAAAATTGCAGATATTACCAATATGTTCATCAAGGTTTATGTCACTGAAGATATGCTTTCTTCTATTAAGTTGGGGCAAAAAGCTGAAATTCATATTGATATGGAAGACATGCAAAGCAAAAGTTACACCGGAACCGTACAATGGATCTCCGCCAAAGCCGAGTTTACGCCCAAAATGATTCAAACAAAGAATGAGCGCGTCAATATGGTTTATGCGGTAAAGATTGCCTTTAGCAATGATGGAAGTGCCAAAATCGGAATGCCGGGCGACGTGATTTTTAAATAATATGCTATGCCGGCTATCCATATTCAAAATTTAAACAAATCTTACTCCCATAAGATATCCGCCCTGAAAAATGTAAGTTTTGATGTGGCTGAGGGCGAGGTTTTTGGAGTCGTAGGACCCGATGGTGCCGGAAAATCTACTCTTTTTAATATCTTGACTACCCTTATTCTGCCCGATTCCGGCGAAATATCGGTACTCCACAAAGATATCATCAAAGACTACTTGGAAATCAGAAAAAGTATCGGCTATTTACCCGGTACATTCTCTCTTTATCCCGACTTAACGGTAGAAGAAAATTTGATATTCTTCGCCACGATGTACAAAAGCCGCATCAAAGACAATATGTCGCTTATTAGACCTATTTGGCAACAATTACTGCCATTCAAGAACAGATATGCGGGAAAACTATCGGGTGGCATGAAACAGAAATTGGCTCTTTGCTGCGCACTTATTCACAAACCGAGTTTGCTTTTTTTAGATGAACCCACAACCGGCGTGGACCCCGTTTCGCGCAAAGAGTTCTGGGAAATTTTGGGAAGTATTAAACAACAAAATATAACGGTCATTGTATCAACACCTTATATGGACGAAGCAACACTGTGCGACCGCATTGCCCTTTTCAAAGACGGCTCAATTGTTACAATGGACACTCCCCAGCAGATTATTCAAAATTTTGCAGGAACACTTTATACACTCCGGACTTCCAATATTTTTAACCTACTTAATATAATGAAACATTTCTCATGCAACTGCACATTCTATCCTTATGGCGAAAATTTGCATATCATCTTTTATGAAAATACCAGTACCGCATTGCCACAATTTGAAAATTTTTTGAAAGAAAATCATCAATCATACGACCATCTTACTCAAATTACACCGACCATTGAAGACTGTTTTATTGAACTAACTTCTCAAAAAATAGCGTTATGAAAATTCCCTTTATCTCACATACTGCGGAAATCAAAGATTCTCCATATTCTATTGAAGTAAAAGAGCTTACAAAAGTATATGGTAAATTTACTGCTGTTGACCACCTCACATTTAACGTTAAAAAAGGTGAAATTTTCGGTTTCCTCGGTGCGAATGGTGCCGGCAAAACCACCGCTATCCGAATGTTATGCAGTTTGCTGCAACCCACTTCCGGCGAAGCAACCATTGCCGGTTTTGACCTTAGAAAAAATGCCAAATCCATCAAAAAAAACATCGGCTATATGAGCCAGCGGTTCTCATTATATGATGATTTGACCATCTACGAAAACATGCAACTTTTCGGAACCGTCTATGGCATTCCGCACAAAGAATTGAAAAACAGAATCTTTGAAAGCCTCAAAATACTCAATTTAGAAGATAAATATAAAACATTGGTCTACTCCATTCCGTTGGGGTGGAAACAGAAATTGTCATTTGCCACTGCCATGCTTCATCGCCCGCAAATCGTCTTTTTAGATGAACCCACTAGCGGCGTGGACCCCATCGTAAGAAGAGAGTTCTGGAATCTGATCTATGAAGCTGCCTCAAAAGGAGTTACAATTTTTGTCACCACTCACTACATGGACGAAGCCGAGTACTGCGAAAGAGTATCTATTATGTCAAACGGACAACTGAAATTAATCGGAACTCCCACAGAACTCAAAGAAACTATGCAAGTGGATTCAATCGAAAAGGTGTTTGTGAAATTTGTTGACAGATAAACGATTGGAGATGAAAGAATTACAACAAATATTAAAAAAAGAATTTATCCATATTTTTCGTGACAAAATCACGCTTTTTCTTGTTTTAGCCATTCCAATCGTATTAGTTTTATTATTTGGGTTTACGATAAGCACCGATATTAATCACGCCAAAATTGCCATTTTGGATTTATCCAATGATTCACAATCCAATGAATTAATTGAAAAAATTGACGCATCCGGCTATTTTGAGATTGTTTCTACTCCCAAATCAGAAACGGAAATTGACAACGATTTCAAGAACAAGAATATCAAATTGGCACTGATTATTCCGCCGAATTTTGAAAAAGTATTAGCTAAAGAAAAATATATCACAATACAGATTATCAGCGACGTGTCGGATTTGAATGTCGCTTCCATTTTAAATAATTATATCAAAGCCATTTTACATGATTTCACTTTGGATTACAACGTCGGGTCACCGATGAAAGTTCCCATTGAGATAAGTACCCGAATGATGTATAACCCCGAAGCCAATAGTGTCTATATGTTTGTTCCGGGTATTATCACGCTGATAATGATTATCGTAACTGCCCTTCTCTCATCGATTACTCTTTCCCGCGAAGCAGAAACCGGCACCATGCGAATGTTACTGATTGCCCCTGTCAAGAAAATTTACGTCGTCATCGGGAAAGTAATCCCATACATGATTTTGTCTTTCATCTCAACTATTGCCATCATTATCATCAGCGTCGTCGTTTTTAAAATGCCGATTGAAGGGAGTTTCTGGCTGTTACTCCTTCTATGCATTATTTTTATGCTTACCTCCGCCTCGTTCGGAATGATGATTTCTTCATTGGTAAAAACTCAATTGGACGCCATGATGATAACCATGATGGGACTATTTCTCCCCACCGCACTTCTGTCCGGCTTCCTATTCCCGATAGATAACATGCCCTATTTCTTCCAATTATTAGCCAATATCTTTCCCGCCAAGTGGTTCATTATCGCCATCAAAGATGTTATGATCAAAGGTTCCGGTATTGTTGATATCTGGCTCTATTTGGTCATTCTCTTGGGAATGGCAGCACTCCTCATCACATTTAGTTTAAGTAGAATAGATAAAAGAAGGTAGCTATGCGGATCATTCTCATCTTAATCAAAAAAGAATTTTTACAGGTTTTCCGTAACTCATTATTATGGAAGATTTTAGTATTGGCTCCCTTGGCTGAATTTCTTTTATTCCCCTTTACCGCCGATTACGAAATCAAAAATGTCAATATTGCATTCATCGACCACGACAAGTCTTCCATGACCGCAGATATTATTTCCAAATTTGGAGCTTCCCCCTACTTTATCAATCACGGCATCCTGAGTTCCAGAAAAGAAGCCGAAAAAGAGATGAAACGTGACAACATCGACTTTATCATTGAGTTTCCGACTGATTTTGAAAAGGATATCGTCACGCAAGAACAAACCGTAATTGGAATAACCGCCAATGCCATCAATACCGTAAAAGCCGGATTAGGAACCGAATACGTCCAAAACGTGCTGGGGAATTACTTTATGGAAATATCCGACGAGAACCCCGTTTTATCGGAACAAACACAACTTCTTACTACGAATGTTTATTGGTATAATGAGCAAATGAATTATAAGAACTTAATTGTTCCGGGGATCTTAATTATCTTGGTCACACTCATTGGAGCTTATGTAACCGCCCTGAATATCGTAAGAGAAAAAGAGATTGGCACCATCGAACAAATTAACGTTACTCCCATCAAAAAGTGGCAATTTTTATTGGGGAAAATGATACCCTTCTGGATATTGGGCATGGTGGAATTTATTGTCGGTCTGGTAATTATGTATCTCGTGTTCGGCATCAGCATACAAGGGAGCATTCCGCTTTTATTGGCAATGACCGCCGTCTATCTGTTAGTCATGTTGGGTCTTGGCTTTTTCATTTCCAGTGTTGCATCCAACCAACTACAAGCCATGTTCATCGTTTTTTTCCTCTTCATCTTATTCGTGATGCTGAGCGGGGTCTTTACTCCGATCGAAGGAATGCCGGAATGGGCGACTTACATCAACTACTTCAATCCGATGTCCTTTTTCATGGTCATCGTAAAAACCATCATTCTGAAAGGCAGCGGTTTTGAAAGCATCCAAGAACAATTTATTGCCTTGGCAACCATGGCAGTGATATTAAATACTGCCGCGTTGTTATCTTACAGAGACAAAGCTAAATAGCAAAATCAAGATGAAAGTCCAGCACGGATTACCGGCACCAATTTGTCAATATCACCGGCGCCTATCGTAAGCAAAATTTTGGGTCTGTTTTGCTGCAAATAGGGTAATAATTCCTCCTTTTTGAGTAATTTTTTACAACTCATCGGAATCAAATCCAGCAAGAACTGAGAGGTAATTCCCGGAATGGGAAGCTCGCGGGCAGGATAAATATCCAACAATATCACTTGGTCGGCAAGAGCTAAAATATTAGCAAATTGCTGCGCAAAATCGCGCGTGCGACTGTAAAGATGCGGTTGAAAAATCACCGTCACCTCTTTGTGCGGATAAAGCTTTTTGACAGACGTAAGAATGGCGCGAATTTCTTCGGGATGATGTGCGTAATCATCAATAAAAACCAAATCTTCCGTCTCTATTTGATAATCAAATCTTCTTTTAACACCCCTAAAATCATTCATTTGGGTTTTAATTTGCGTTTCTGTAAGTTGCATGATACTGCCCACCGCACATGCCGCCGCCGCGTTAAGCACATTGTGCATGCCCGAAACTCTCATTTCTATTTTTTGATAACAGAAATCAGCTGTCGCTAAGGTAAACGAAGCCCGATTTTCGTGCATCTCCACTGCCGAAATCCGAAAATCACACTTATCGCCAACTCCGTAAACCAATTTGTGCGGATGGTTAATCTTATCAGCTACTGCCTCGTGAATAATTAAATAACCATTCTTATCTATTTGATTAGCAAATAGTTGAAATGATTCCATTAATTGTTGTTTGTCGCCGTAAATGTCTAAATGGTCGGCGTCCATGGAAGTAATAACGGCAATGGTAGGAAACAGCGTTAAGAATGAGCGGTCAAACTCGTCCGCCTCCGCCACCACGGTATCGTAGTTGTGATGAAGAAGAAAGTTGCCATCGAAATTTTTAGCAATTCCGCCAATAAAAGCCAATAAACGGCGATATGGTAACAATAATTGGGCAATCATGGCTGTGGTTGTAGTTTTGCCGTGCGTGCCGGCAACTGCCACGGTAGGAAATCCTTGCGCAAGTTTTCCCAACATCTGCGACCGCTTGTACATCGGAATGCCTTTTTCTTGAAAATATATAAATTCCTGACTATCAGTTGGTATTGCGGGTGTATAGATCACAAAATCAACATCAGTCGGTATTTGGTTAATATCTTCGTCAAAATGTATTTGTGCGCCTTCGGTTTGTAAAGAATCGGTGAGCGCGGTGCGGGCGTGGTCGTAACCGGCAACCCTTTCTCCGCGTTGCATGTAAAAACGTGCCAAGGCACTCATGCCAATTCCGCCAATTCCCAAAAAATAGATAGTTTTTCCCATGTATTTGGAGATTTATAACGATAAAATATTCTCAACAATGAGATCAATAGCGTGGGGCTGTGCAAATTGCGACATATTTTCGCTCAACTCGCGACTTTTCGCTTCATTATGGACAAGTTCCATAAATGTTGGAATAAGTTTGTCGGCAGCGTCGGCATCTTTCACCAAGAGCGCAGCATTTTTTTCCACCAAAGCCATCGCATTTTTCGTTTGATGGTCTTCAGCAGCGAAGGGAAACGGCACCAAAATGGTTGGGGTTGCAATGATACTCAGCTCGGCAATTGCCAATGCACCGGCACGCGAGATAATGAAATCAGCAATACCGTAAGCATCATTCATGTTCTTGATAAATGGAACGATTTTGATACTATCACTTTGTAAAAGAGATAGTTCCATTGCATTTTGTTTATAATAAAGTTCACCGGTTTGCCATAAAAGTTGAATTCCCATTTTTTGAATATCTTCAATTCCGGCGAGCATGGTGCGATTGATTGTGACACTTCCCAAACTGCCACCAACCACCAACAAGGTTTTTTTATCCTGAGAGAGATTAAAAAACCGATACGACTCTTCTCTTTTTTTAACGATGTTCAAAATTTCATCTCTGACAGGATTTCCGGTTTTGATAATTTTCTCTTTCGGGAAATATTTTTCCAATCCGTCGTAAGCGACGCAAATTTTGTAAACTTTCGGGGCAAGCAGTTTATTAGTCACGCCCGGGTAGGAATTTTGTTCCTGAATCAGGGTTGGGATTCCGAGGGCGTTGGCGGCGCGCAGGGCGGGACCGCTGGCAAAGCCACCGACACCAATGACCACATCCGGTTTGAAATCACTAATAATACGCTTGGCTTTCCGCAAACTTTTCAATAAAACAAACGGTAACTTGAGATTCTTCAGCAATCCGCGCGCGGAAAAAGAGCGCGAAATCCCGTAAATATGCAGTCCCTCAATTCGATAGCCCGCATCGGGGACCCGCTGCATCTCCATTTTATCGGACGCTCCAATAAACAAAATATCGGCATCCGGAGTCTCTTTCTTTAAACGATTGGCAATGGCGATTGCGGGAAAAATATGACCGCCTGTTCCACCACCGGAAATGATAAATCTTTTTTTACTATTCATTTTTATGATTAATAATATGATTACAAAATTGATATAAAACTACCGCCGTCGCAATGGAGGCATTGAGTGACTCAGCTTTTTGCAATGAATGTGCAAATGACGGAATGTGTATTTTTTCATCTATAAAAGGTAAAATCTTGTCAGATATGCCACTGCCTTCGCTGCCGATAACAAGGTAATCGGTTGCGCAAAAATCGACTTTTGCAATGTCCGTTCCTTCCATAAAAGTCCCGTAAACTGTCCGATTTTTACCATTTTTTTCTAAAAAAACGGATAAATCAGTGTAATAAATCTGCATGCGCGAAAAGGAACCCATCGTTGCCTGCACCACTTTGGGATTGGTAAATTCTACACAATCGGGGGAACAGACAATTTGCCGAAATCCAAACCAATCGGCTGTGCGAATAATCGTGCCTAAATTTCCCGGGTCGCGGATGCCGTCTAACAACAGCACCGGCTGACGCACATCGATATTGGCGATATCAAAGACCGGGCATTGCGCGATTGCCAAAACATCTTGTGCCGTTTTCAAACAAGTGATGCGCGCCAACTCACTCTCTTTCACTATTTCCACAACCACGTTACCTGGAATCGCCATGGCATGTTCTTTAAACCAAGAATCTATTGTAAATATTTCTTTAACAACAAGTTGCGAATTTAATAAGTCTAAAACGGACTTGGTGCCTTCCACAATGAACACGCCACGCTCTTCCCTGAATTTCTTTTGGGACAGCTTTTTAATATCCGAAATCCTGTTTTTGGTCAGCATCAGTTACAGTTTATCTTCTTTCGTTTCGTTAATATCCACGTGTTCAGGGTAATCCAATGAGTAGTGCAACCCGCGACTCTCTTTTCTGTCCATCGCATTGCGAATGATGAGATAGCCTACATTAATTATATTTCGCAACTCACAAATTTCGGGAATGAGGATAGATTTTTTGTATAAATCCTCCGTTTCTCGATACAGAATATCCAATCTGTCGAAAGCACGTTGGAGGCGGAGGTTGGAGCGAACAATTCCCACGTAGCTTGACATGATGGTTTGTACTTCTTTTTTAGATTGTGTAATAAGTACCATTTCTTCGTTTAATACGGTACCTTCGGTATTCCATTCGGGCACATTATCGCAGAAAGTAAGATCCTCAACATTTTCTACTGCCTTCAGGCATGAGCGATGCGAGAAGACCAAAGATTCAAGTAATGAATTGGAAGCCAATCTATTAGCACCGTGCAAACCGGTTGAAGCACATTCGCCGGAGGCAAATAAGTTGATGATGGAAGTTCTGCCCCATTCGTCGGTTTTGATACCTCCGCAGGAGTAATGCGCGGCAGGAACAACGGGAATCATTTCCTTGGTAATGTCAATGCCGACGCTCAAACATTTAGCGTATATATTCGGGAAATGGGTAAAAATTTCGTTGGCTGATATAAGGGTGGCATCTAAATAGACGTGGTCGCAGCCGCTGATTTTCATTTCGTTATCGATGGCACGGGCGACGATATCGCGGGGTGCGAGGGAGCCGCGCGCATCATATTTCTGCATAAACTCGTTCTTGTTTTTATCTTTCAAGATGGCACCGGCACCGCGCATGGCTTCCGTAATCAAAAATGACGGTTTCTCGCCCGGGTTGTAGAGTGAGGTGGGGTGAAATTGCACAAATTCCATTCCGCGCACTTCCCCTTTTGCGCGATAAACCATGGCAATTCCGTCGCCAGTGGCTACCGTCGGGTTGGTTGTGTTACCGTAAACCTGTCCGATTCCGCCCGTCGCCATCATGGTAATCTTGGAAAGGATCGTTTGCACACGCTTCGTATTAGGATTGTAAACATAAGCACCATAACAAGTTATGCCCGTTGTGCGACGACTCACCTCAATACCGAGGTGATGTTGGGTAATAATTTCGACGGTCAGGTGATTATCCATAATTTCGATGTTCGGGTTCCGCCGCGCAGCGGATATCAACTTCTCTTCAATTTCAAAGCCGGTAATATCCTTGTGGTGTAAAACGCGATATTCGGAGTGTCCGCCCTCTTTTGCCAAGGCAAATTTCCCGGATTGGGTTTTGTCAAATTCTACGCCCCATTCTACCAACTCCATAATTCTTTCGGTAGATTCTCTAATGGTGATTGCCACAATATTGCGGTCCGAAAGTTCATCGCCGGCAATCATGGTGTCCCGTATGTGTTTTTCGTACGTATCGGGATGGTACATCACCGCAGCCACACCGCCTTGCGCATATTTGGTCGAAGTATCATCCACCTTGGCTTTTGTGACGATACATACTTTCCCGTAATTGGCAGCTTTTAGCGCAAAACAGAGTCCCGCAACACCCGACCCAATGACCAAAAAATCAACTTTTTTTCTCATAATGTTATTCTAAACTTATTCACTATACAAAGCTCTGTGATTGAGCATTTTGTTCTCTTTTGCTATTTTTTGAATCTGCTGACGGGTCTGCTCAGTAAACAGACTTTGAAGCAGAATTTCTTGCATATATTCAATTCCTTGCGCCGATGGGTGGCAAAGGTCTTTTTCATAAAAACGATAGTCGCGTAAGTCATCATTAAAAATCTCGTAAGATGGAAAATAAAAGCAGTTGTCTTGTCGCAGTAACTCCTCAACTGCTAAGTGTAGTATAGATTTACTCAAAGTATTTTCGTGAAATCCGTCTCCCAAATGGCGCACCGGACTAACCGTAAAAATCACTTTTAAATCGGGATTTTGTCTCTTTTTCCATTCAAAAAAAGAATGAAAAGCATCCACTATTTCACCAATGGAAGCACATCTCTTTTCAAAAGCAGCCTGCGGAATTTTATGGCAGTTGGCAACTACTATTTTTTTTTCTTTGTGATAATAATAGAATGCCGTGCCAAATGTAATGAACAAAATAGTCGCTTGATGCAAATCGTCTTGGGCTTTTGCCAACTGATTTTGAATATTGTAAGAGAAGGTTTGCTTTTCTGAATGTGAAAATTTGCCGTGGTGGGCAAAGCTAACCCATTTATCTTCAAAAAATTGAAAATAATTATCGGATAGTTTTTCCTTTTTTATTAATAGATTAATTGATAATGAAATAGATAGAGGATTAAATAAAATTCCGAAAGGGTTGGCATGGACACAAAAACGATGGTCGGAGAGAAAATTGGCGGTATGCTCCGAAAAACAGGAACCGAGCGACATGATTCTATCATCAAAAGAGATTTGAAAAGGAAAAATCGGAATAGGAATAGCCGTGCGGAATTTCATTTTATTTTTTTCTAAAAAATATTTCGATGGGAACGCCCGAGAAGTTCCATTGTTCGCGAATGCGGTTTTCCAAATAACGTTTATAACTATCTTTAACGTATTGAGGCAGGTTGCAGAAGAAAGCAAAAGATGGAAACGGTGTGGGCAATTGAGTTACAAACTTTATTTTTACCAATTTATCGCGGTAAATTGGCGGTGGTGTTTTTTGAATCAGTGGCAGAAGATAATCATTAAGTTCAGAGGTTGGAACTCGTCTTTGACGATTTTTGTTGACTTGAACGGCGGTTTCGAGCACTTTGAAGATTCTTTGTTTATTGATGACCGAAGTAAAGATAATGGGCACATCGTCAAACGGTTCGATGCGTTTTCGGACTAATTCTTCATATTGTTTATGAGTTTTATTGTCTTTTTCCACGAGGTCCCACTTATTGAGAACCAATACGATACCTTTTCTGTTGCGGGCGGCGAGGCTGAAGATGTTAATATCTTGGGCATCGAAGCCGGTAGAAGCATCGCACATCACAACACACACGTCGCTGTTTTCTATGGCCCGGACGGCGCGCATAACGGAGTAAAATTCGAGATTCTCTTCCACTTTTTTCTTCTTTCGCAGTCCGGCGGTATCAACCAAATAGAAGTCAAAGCCGAAACCGGCGTAACGGGTGAAGATGGAATCGCGGGTAGTGCCGGCGATGGGTGTTACAATATGTCGGTCTTCGCCCAGAAAAGTATTGATAATGGACGATTTTCCCACATTGGGTTTCCCGACAACGGTAATTTTGGGCAAAGTGTCATCAATCGGGTCGTCTGCATCTTTTGAAAAATGGGTAACAACGGCATCTAACAATTCGCCGGTGCCACTCCCCGAAACGGCGGAAATGGGAAATATCTGTTCAACGCCCAAAGCATAAAATTCGTTATAATCAAGATAGTTGCTTGGACTGTCTATCTTATTAACCACCAAGTAGAATGGCTTTTTTGAGCGGCGGAGAATAGCGGCAATCTCTTCATCTAACGGGGTTAAACCCTCACGTCCGTCAACCACAAAAACGATGACATCTGATTCTTCAATGGCAAGAGCTGCCTGTTTGCGTATTTCTGATTCAAAAATATCGCCCGAACCAACCACATAGCCGCCGGTGTCAATGACCGAAAACTCATAGCCGGACCAATCCGATTTCCCATAATTTCTATCTCTGGTAACACCTGCTAACGAATCCACAATTGCCTCGCGGGATTGCGTTAAACGATTGAATAGTGTTGATTTCCCTACGTTTGGTCGTCCGACCAATGATAATATATTCGTCATAAATTTAGTTTTTTGTGTTATAAAATATTGGCTAATTGTTCTTTCATCTTCTCAACTTCATCTTTCATCTGAACAACAATTTGCTGAATGTTAAAGTCGTTACATTTTGACCCGATGGTATTGACTTCGCGTCCCATTTCTTGGACGATAAATCCCATTTTTTTCCCTTTTGATTCTTTTTCCGCCATTGTTTCCAAAAAATAAGCACAGTGTTTTCTCAAGCGCACCTTTTCCTCGGTAATATCCAATTTCTCAACAAAAAATATCATTTCTTGTTCTAAACGGTTCGGGTCATATTTATCTTTTAATTGAAGCTCGGCGAATGAAGCCAAAAACTTATTCTTTTGGTTGGCAACGCGTTGAGTTTCATAAGGAGTTATTTTATCGATATAAGAATCTATCAATTTGACGCGATTTTCAAAATCTGCAGCAAGAACCTTTCCTTCGTTCATGCGAAAATTGTCTGTTTTTTGGCAAGTTTCTTCCACCGCTTGGCGTAATTGTTCCCATAACTCCTCTGACAGTTCTTCTTTGTCTGAAGTCATCACATCGGGCATGCGCAAAACTTGGATAAAGAGGTCGCTTGGCACGGGATTTTGAAGTTCGAGAGAGAGAGCAGTCAGTTCGTCGAAATAATTTTTTGCCAATGATTTATTGACAGTAAGCGGCGCTGTTTCATTTTTTTCGAGATAGACAGCCACGTCGATTTTCCCGCGTTCCAATCGTTGAGCTACAATGGAGCGTATCTCATTTTCTTTATCGCGAAAGAGCGGAGCAATTCGCGTGCTAAGGTCTAATTGCTTACTGTTTAAGGTTCTTATCTCTACAATAATACTTTTAGAAGGAATGGCTAAATTAGTTTTCCCGAAACCGGTCATGGATTTTATCATAATAGATTTGTTTGATGATTGATAGAAAAAAGGGACGGAATGATACCGTCCCTACTGTATTGTATTGATTTATAATTATTTAACAATAAATTTTTGAGTTGAAGTACCGTGAGCTGTTTGGAATGTAACGAAATAGAGACCGCTTACCAAGTTAGAAACATTCAAGGAGTAGTTGTTGCTACCGGTTTGAACCACAGCATTTTCACTATAAACAACTTGTCCCATGATATTAGCGATGGACAATGAAGCGGTAATATTTTCGGTTGAATGAAGTACGATGTTTAATTCGTCGGAAGCGGGGTTCGGGTAGGTTTTCATTTCATAGAGCGGTTTATTATTTTCGGAAATTCCGATTTGATTCCAAGTACCATCAAAAATTTCATTGGTATTGCAATAAGTACCTACATCATCGGCATCAATAGCCATGTGGAAAACCTTCACGGTATATTGGGTAAAAGGACTACTGGAGTTTACATCCGCGATGGGATCGGAGAACCACATAACGTGAATCTTACCGTCTACGATATTTTTTGCGGTAATGGGGAATGCGTTTTCGGATTCAGCAGACAAGTAAATGGTTGAATCATTCCATTCTTCAAATTCTTCAACATACATCAAACTAGGATGATAAGAGAGCCAGCTCACTTGATTGGCATCCCAAGAAGCCCCATTATCGTCTGATTTGGTAGCAAAGATACCGCGATAATTTTTATTGTCGTCCACGCTGTAGAAGGGGTCTTCGAGTACTGCGGAATAGAACAGATATACTTTTCCACCTTCGGCAATTATTTGAGGTTGAGACACATCGCCAAGTCCGGAATATTCGGGAAGGGTGGCCATTCTTAATCCGAATTCTCCATTGTTATTCAAATCTGAAACGGTGATAAAATTAGTAAAAGTTTCTACGTTTTGCCACGTAACAGGGGTGAGTGTTCCCATTGTTTCGTTGTAATAAATCATGATTGGGCTATATTGGAACAAGGAGTACTCGTCAGCATTATTCTCTTCGTTGCGAAGGCATTTTTTGGTACCGAAAGCCATGTGAATCAAGCCATTATCGTCAATATCAATTGCGATTGCACCGTCATTGAGGTAGCAGGTGTCGAAATATCCGTTAGTCCAATCGAAGTCGGCAGGAACATAAGACGGATAAACCAAATTTTTAGTCCAACTGGCACCACCGTCGGTAGATTTCATGAAGAAAACGTCACCGAAAGTACCGCCGCAGGCAAGAGCCAATATTCCGTGTTTTGCGACGAGGGAGTAGCCGTCACCGGAAACTCTTTCCAATTCTTGTGCAGTGAGGTTTCCAATAATTTGGGCGTTGATGTCCCATGTTTGACCGCGGTCGCAGGAGCGGTAATAAACCAAAGCGGTTTGCATACCTTGATAAAGGGCAACGGTATCACTTTCCGTGCAAGCAAAGATATGAATGGTGTCGCCAACGGTAGCGATAGTAGGCCAAAGCAAAGCATGGCTAACTTGGTCGGTCAGCGTAGGAACTAATTCCGGTCCTACCAATGTTTGAAAATTCCAAGTTCCAGTACCTTTCGTATCGCGGATTCCGATATTTAAACCATCGACATTTGTGTGAGAAGCAACGATTTCGCCTGCGCCGAGGGCAGCGTGAACGCCCCAGCCGGAATAAACGCTTTCAAGTCTGTCGCTACTTTTGTCCGGAATGGGCAACCATTGGGAACCGTCGAAATAGTTATAGCCGGTACCGCGGGTTGTGTTAACGGTAGAACTCATGGTCCAAACGGCAGCGGCTGTTCCGTCGGGAAAAGCAGTTAAACAATTACGCATGGATCTGTTAGAAATTAATTCATAGTTGGTTTCGCCGATATAATTACCGGATGGCAATTCTAATTTTAAGTAGGGGGTGGGCGTAACGTTAGATGAAGGGTTTTCCCTGCCGGCGCATGAATGGGCATCATGGCGTACATTTACAAATTGTTTACTCTTGTCAATATTTTGCTGATTAGCAGGGGATTGAGCAAAAAGTGTCATCGTTAAGATTGAACACAAAATAACAGATAAAATTGTTTTCATAATATTGGGTTTTATTAAACGGATTGCTTCAATAAACGTGCAAAGATATAAAAAAGATAAATATCAATTACAAAAATTGAAAAAAGTTTAAAAAAAGATGTCCAGTTTAATAATTAATTTGCTGAGGTAAAAGAATCAAATTTTCTACTGCATAGTGTTGGTTCATAATCAGCAAGGCAGCTTTTTCAAGGGTAATACTTTTAGTTGATAAATTGTTGGAAGGGGTAAATAAGTAAGACCAAGAGATGCTTTCGTTAGGTTTAAGGTTAGCGGTAATAAAATCCACCACTTTCTCGGAGCCGGTGGTGGCTTTGGTGGTATCTCTCCACGTTACGGATGCGTAAAGGTTTTCCTGTCTTAAGCAAATAGCGTTTGGTTCTGTTCCGTTAATAAAGACGAAAGTAACGGTCAGAGATTCTGGGTGATCAGGATTGACCGTTGCGGAGCGGTTATATTCATATTTTAAATTTCCATCCTTATCCAATACTCTGTCGCTTTGGGCAAATGAGCATAAAGTACTAACAATAAGTAGAATAGCTATAAATATTTTTTTTATCATCATAAAAAAAGAAAAAAAAATAGTTGAAATGATCAACTATTTTTTTTTATAAAAGAAGAGAAATACTATTCAGCTTTGGGTTCTTCCACGGTGGTATTTTCTTCTACGGCAGTTTTAGCTTTGGCGCGACTTCTTCTGGTTTTGGTAGTTTTCTTAGTTTCGCTGGCAGTGGTATAAGTTTCGTTGTAATCCACGAACTCGATAATGCACATTTCAGCGTTGTCACCTTGTCTGAAGCCGGTTTTAAGGATACGGGTATATCCACCGGGGCGTGATGCTATTTTGGGAGAAATTTCTCTATACAACTCTGTTACGGCTGTTTTATCTTGTAAGTAGGAGAAAACCATACGTCTGGAGTGGGTCGTATCATTTTTGCTTCTGGTTACAAGCGGTTCGACATATTTTCTCAGTTCTTTTGCTTTGGCAAGTGTCGTAGAGATTCGTTTGTGCATTATCAAAGATGAAGCCATGTTTGATAATAAAGCGGCTCTATGCGATGCTGTTCTGCCTAAATGATTAATTCTTTTTGCGTGTCTCATATCTCTTAATCCTTATCTAATTTATATTTTGCTACATTCATTCCGAACTCCAGACCTTTTGATTTGACCATATCTTCCAATTCAGACAAAGATTTTTTGCCGAAGTTTCGGAATTTGAGTAGGTCACCTTTATGGATTGCCACCACGTCGCCGAGAGTTTCCAAGCAGGCGGATTGCAAGCAGTTCAGGGCGCGTACGGAGAGTTCCATATCTATCAATTTGGTTTTGAGGAGTTGTCTAATTTTGAGGGTATCTTCATCGAATTCACCTTCTACGCCTGCGTTAATAGGAGTGTCCATCAATATTTTTTCATCTGAGAAAAGAATAAAGTGTTGGATCAATATTTTAGCGGCTTCTTTCAAGGCTTCTTTCGGATGAATAGAGCCATCGGTGATAATTTCCATTATCAGTTTTTCAAAGTCGGTTTTTTGTTCAACACGATAATTATCGATAGTATATTTAACGTTTTTGATAGGAGTATGAATAGAATCAATCGTAATGACATCAATTCCTTCGTGCAAACTTTTGTTTTCTTCGGCAGAAATATAACCGCGCCCTTTATCGATGGTGATTTCCATTACCAATCTGACATTAGGTTCCATTTTGCAGATTACTTCGTCCGGGTTAAGGACTTGGAAGTAATTGAGGAAGCGATTCATATCGCCGGCGGTGAAAGTATCTTGTCCGGAGATGATAATGGTTGCTTTTTCCGAATTATTATTTTCGATTTTGTTTTTGAAGCGTATTTTCTTCAAATTAAGAACGATATCGGTTACATCATCCATCACACCAGGGATAGAAGAGAACTCTTGGGAAACGCCATCAATTTTAATGGAGGTGATTGCGAAACCTTCTAAAGAGGATAATAATACGCGACGCAGGGCATTACCGACTGTCATGCCAAAGCCTTGTTGAAGAGGACGAAATTCAAAGATTCCATGAAATTCATCCGATTCAATCATTATCACTTTGTCTGGTTTTTGAAAGGTTAATATTGCCATTTTATTTATTTTTATATTTAACAATCATTGACGGTAAACTATCGATTATTTAGAGTACAAATCTACAATAGCTTGTTCGTTAATATTTTCCGGCACTTCTTCTCTTTCCGGGTAGTTCATAAATTTGCCGGACATCATATTGGCATCCCATTCTAACCAAGAGTAGGGGTTGGAGCGTCCGTTCAGGGAGTTGGTAACCACTTCTAAAGCTTGAGATCGTTCGCGGACGGTAACTACATCACCGGGTACGAGCAACATGGAAGGAATATTGGTAATATTTCCGTTTACTAAAATATGACGGTGGGTAACCAATTGGCGGGCAGCGGCGCGGGTGGGTGCAATTCCCAAACGGAAAACGACATTATCCAATCTTGATTCGATTAATTTGATCAAATTTTGACCGGTAATACCTTTTTTGCTGGCTGCTTTTTGGAATATTTTTTTAAATTGACGTTCCAATATGCCATAGGTATATTTCGCTTTTTGTTTTTCTTGCAGCTGTATACCGTATTCGGATAATTTACTGCGTTTTCTAGATTGCCCGTGTTGTCCGGGAGGATAATTTTTTCTATCTAAATATTTATCCGGTCCGTAAATCGGTTCTTTAAATTTTCTTGCAATTTTGGTACGAGGTCCCGTGTATCTTGCCATAATTCTATAATTATTTTATTTTTTTATACTTATTATTAACTGTATCGTGGATTATACTCTTCTGCGTTTTGGAGGACGACAACCATTGTGTGGAAGTGGAGTTACGTCAACGATTTCTTCAACATTGATGCCGGAAGCATGAATGGTTCTAATTGCAGATTCTCTTCCACCGCCGGGTCCTTTTACAAACACCTTCACGCGTCTTAATCCCAAATCGTAAGCTACTTTTGCACAATCTTGTGCTGCCATTTGTGCAGCATAAGGAGTGTTTTTCTTGGAACCTCTGAATCCCATTTTACCGGCAGAAGACCATGAAATAACTTGTCCGTCATTATTGGTTAAAGATACAATTACATTATTAAAAGATGCATACACAAACGCTTTTCCGAGTGCATCTATTCTTACAACTTTCTTTTTGGTTGTTTTTGTGCTTTTTGCCATATTATTCTTTATTACTTTATTCTTAATAATTGAAACTCAAAACCATTGCAAATCAATAGCAGAGTGTTCATCAAACTACTTGGTTGCTTTTTTCTTGTTGGCAACAGTTTTCTTACGTCCTTTACGGGTACGAGCGTTATTCTTCGTACTCTGTCCACGCAATGGCAAACCAATACGATGACGAATACCTCTGTAACAACCGATATCCATCAATCGTTTAATGTTCATTTGCGTTTCTGAACGGAGGGCGCCTTCTACTTTAATCTCACCGATTAATCCACGAAGAGCTGCCAACTCATCATCGTTCCAATCATTGACTTTTTTGTCGTAACTAATACCGGCTTTATCTAATATTTGTTGAGCGGTACTTCTGCCGATACCATAGATGTAGGTTAACCCTATTTCGCCTCTTTTGTTTTTAGGTAAGTCTATACCCGCAATTCTTGCCATATTCTATTTCTATTTTAAAAATTTTAATATTAACCCTGACGTTGTTTGAATTTAGGATTCTTCTTATTGATTACGTAAACGACCCCCTGTCTCTTTACAACAATGCAGTCGTCGCTTCTTTTTTTCACTGATGCTTTAACTTTCATTTTCTTTCTGTTTTATTTATTTACGATTATTTATGTCTAAATGTGATTCTTCCTTTGCTCAAATCATAAGGGGACATCTCTATCTGCACTTTATCCCCGGGTAAAATTTTAATATAATGCAATCTCATTTTTCCCGATATATGTGCTGTGATTACGTGTCCGTTTTCCAATTGAACACGAAACATCGCATTACCGAGAGATTCGATAACTACGCCGTCTTGTTCTATGGATGATTGTTTTGCCATTATTATTGATTTTCGTTATGCTTATTTTTGATTGATTACTTCTTCCACGTATTGATAAGTTGATAAAACTTCGGTCCCTTTTGCGGTGATGGCGACCTGATGCTCAAAATGAGCTGAGGGTTTGCCATCTACGGTTCTTGTTGTCCATTGGTCGGCATCGACTTTTACCTGATAGGTCCCCAAATTGATCATCGGTTCAATGCAAAAAACCATACCTTCTACTATTTTGGGACCGGTTCCCGGTTTGCCATAATTAGGCACATCCGGTTTTTCGTGCATGTTTTTTCCGATTCCGTGTCCGCATAAATCTCTAACAACACCGTAATGAAATGGTTTGATGTAACTTTCAACTGCGTGTCCCACATCTCCAATCGTATTTCCTTTCACTGCGACTTTGATAGCATGCAATAAGGATTCTTTCGTGCGCTCTACCAATAGTCTTTTTTCCTCGGAAATAGTACCCACTGCAAAGGTGTAGCAATAGTCACCATGGTAGCCGTTCAGGTATGCGCCACAATCCACTGAAACGATATCACCTTCTTGAAGGAGCGTATTGTCGGGGATTCCGTGAACCACAACATCATTTACTGAGAGACAAAGCGAACCGGGGTAACCGTTATAGCCTTTAAAAGAGGGAATTCCGTGATGATCACGAATAAACTCTTCTGCTATTCTGTCAATGTAGAGCAATGGCACGCCGGGCATGATCAATTTCGCAACCTCACCCAATGTTTTACCAACAAGCAAAGAACTTTGTTTGATTAATTCTATTTCAGAATCAGTTTTCAGATGTATTCTGTCAAGTATTCCCATTAGTATGAGCCGCTTGCACGTCCTTTAATTCTGCCTGATTTAGTTAATCCGTCATAATGTCTCATCAAGAGATGACTTTCTATTTGTTGCAATGTATCCAAAACAACACCTACCATAATCAGCAAGGAAGTACCGCCGAAGAATTGGGAGAATTGTTGATTGACTTGGAACACACTACCAACAATAGCGGGTAGTATAGCAACGATAGCGAGGAAGAATGAGCCGGGTAAGGTAATTTTAGACATAATGTCATCGATGAATTGAGCTGTTTGTTTTCCGGGTTTTGTTCCGGGTATAAATCCGCCGTTTTTCTTTAAATCTTCAGCAATTTGATTTGGATTAATAGTGATGGCGGTATAGAAGTAAGTAAACAATATAATCATGATAAAGAAGACGATATTGTAACCCCAGCCGTTATAGTTGATGAAGCTATACCAGAAGCCGCCGGGGGTTAATTCTGCCATATTGACAAAAGTAAGAGGCAGGAACATAATCGCTTGAGCAAAGATAATCGGCATAACACCGGCTGCATTAACCTTTAACGGTAAAAAGTTACGTGTGCCACCGTATTGTTTGTTACCAACAATTCTTTTAGCATATTGAACAGGGATTCTTCGCGTTCCTTGGACAAGGAGTACAGAAAGGCAAATTACCAACATCAACACCAATATTTCGATAATGAAGACGATAGGACCTCCATTCATTTCTGAAACACGAGATACAAACTCGAAATAGAGTGAATGAGGGAAACGAGCGATAATACCTATCATAATGATAATAGAAATACCGTTTCCGATACCTTTATCAGTAATTTTCTCACCGAGCCACATCAGGAATAACGTGCCGGCAATCAATAATATGAAGGCACAAAGAGCAAAAGCGGAAATTCCTAATATCTTGGTTTCCAACATTGTGGGTGAGATAGCTCCAATTCCGTACTGTCCTGCGAGATTGGCAATATAAGCAGGTGCTTGAAGGGCAACCACAAGGATAGTCAAATAACGGGTAATTTTATTGATACGTTTTCTGCCGCTCTCTCCTTCTTTTTGAAGACGTTGGAAATAAGGAACAGCCAATGTCATCAATTGGATAACGATAGAAGCGGAGATATAGGGCATAATACCTAATGCAAAAATAGAAGCATTAGAGAATGCACCGCCAGAGAACAAGTCTAACAGACCCAACAGACCCTCACTAGACTGTTTTGAAAACTCGGAGAGCAGACCGGGGTGAACACCAGGTAAAACAATATGCGTTCCCAAACGATAGATAAGGATAACTCCTAACGTAAAGAGAATACGTTTACGCAAGTCTTCAATTTTGAAAATGTTTTTTATGGTTTCTATAAATCTTTTCATACGATATGATTAAAGGTTGCTGTTATTTTGCAGCTTTCTATTCAAGTTCGTTATTTGTTTTATTCTCTTCTTGAGCAACACCGCCAATTACTTGGGCAACACCACCGTTTTTCTCGATGGCTTCTTTAGCAGTTTTTGAAAAAGCATGAGCGATGACAGTCAGTTTGCAACTAAGCTCCCCTTTTCCCAAAACCTTAATCAAATCTTTTTTCTTTACCAAACCATTGGAAATCAATACGTCAGGCGTAATTTCCGAAATTTGAGTTTTCTCAAAAATATATTGCAATGTGCTAATATTGATTGCGTTATATTCAACTCTGTTGATATTCTTAAATCCGCGTTTCGGTAAAATACGATAAATGGGCATCTGACCTCCTTCAAAACCTATTTTACGGCTGTAACCGGAACGTGATTGAGCACCTTTATGTCCTCTTGTTGATGTCCCGCCTTTTCCCGAACCTTGTCCGCGTCCTATTCTTTTCGTTCCTTTCGTAGCATTTTCTGCCGGTTTCAAACTATGTAAATTCATATCTATTTTTCTTATATAAAAGTTTAATAATCAATTAATTAAATTTCTTCAACGGTAACTAAATGTTTTACCTTTTCAATAATCCCTAAAATTTGAGGGGTACCTTCATGTTCTACCGTTTGATGCATTTTTCTCAGACCTAATGCTTGAAGTGATCTCTTTTGACGTTCCGGACGGTCAATTGAACTTCTGACTTGTGTGATTTTTAGCCTTTTCATCTACAATTTTTTATATTAAGTTATTACTAAAATTTATTCTATCGTTTTTTTTTGAAACTTTTTTTCGCTTAATCGTTTTCGTTTGCGTTTCCTCTTTTTACTTCGTGAACACGTATCTTTCTTGTTATTAGTATTTTATACTACAAAAGCTCATAAAAGCCCCTACTCTTCCCTCCATTTTATTGAGCCGGCAAATATACATCTTTTTTTTATTCGCTTTCTATTTTCTTACTTATTTTTATTTTTTTTTGGATATTTTACCCTTTTTGCTTTCTTTTCCGGTCTTTACGTTACTTTTTAAATTGCTTCGTTTCTATTATTCCGCATTTTATGAATGATAAAAACAAATGACACTTTACTCCGCAATGGAAGCGTATATGTCAATTTGTCTGATAAGCAAATGAGTGTTGCCGGGATTCCAAAAATAGACATTTAACGCATCGTTTTCATTCCTTACTTCCGGGGTTAAATAGTTGATTTCTATTTTATTCCATTCCCCTATCTCTAAATCCGAAGATAGCGGCAGACTGCGATATTTGTAATTTCCTTCTTTGTGTCTGAAAGTAACCGTGAAATAACCCGATTCGGGGACAATCGGTTCCAACGGTTTTACCCAAAAAACAATTCGCATCCATGCGTGATCTTGGTCGGTAATTTTGCTGTACGGTATTTGCACCGCCGGTGAAAACTCTATTCCGGGTGCAACTTCAAATCCATCACCCTCAAATTGTTGGGTTGTAATTAAATGCTCGGTATAATGGCGGTGGGGATCCATTACTTCTTCGCCGGAAGCATCGCGGGGAATCAAAAACAGGCTCTCGTTACATACACTTTTATCGGTACAGAAAAAGTTGGCGAAATAAGCAGCTTTTGTCATGCGCGATGAGGAAATAATATCGTGGCGATATTGCCAAGTTTGAAATAGATTCAGAGCACAAATCAATCCTAAAAATATGAAAATCAGTATTTTAATACGATTACTTCTTTCCATAATAAATTGTACCATAAACCCCAACGGCAGCGACATGACGGCGTACGACTGAATGTAGGCGCGTTGTCCGAACGAGTCGGCGTACCACCAGCACGACCAACACGACACCAAATAAATATTAAAAACAACAAATAATAAAACGGCCACAGCGCACTCTTTGCCACGCTTGAACGCCGCTATGATGCCGAATAATGCGAAAAACATGAGCGGAGTATAGACGAACCAACCCTTTCTAAAAGAAAAAAGTGTCTCTTTTAGAAAAGGGCGAAAAAACTCCATGCCCTCCCCGGGGTTGTTATAACTATCTAATATATAATGGTTTGAAAATACTTTCCAATAAATAATCTGAATAGAACCAATGGCGATGACAATGACTGCGGAGACCAAGATTTGAATAAAATATTGTTTGTAAAGGATCATTTTTTCTTTAAAAGTGGTCATACTCGAAATATTCCAAAAAAATGGAATAAGCAGACAAATTATGTCCGTTGGGCGCGTCAGAATAATCAAACCGGCGGCAATGGCAATGAAGATAATATTTTTCCAAGTATGGCTCTTATGCCATCGTATTGTAAAGTAAATCAGTATCGTATATAGAAAAAAAAGTTGAGTATGAATGCTTGCTATGCCGAAGAGCGTGTTGGCGAGCAAATTGGTACCAAGGAGCAAAAGGCACAAAGTAATAGTAGTTACTTTATCGGAAAAAAAGTGGCGTAAGATGCGGCGAAGGAGAAACATGGCAATGATAAAATAGACCATACAGCCTGCAAAAATTGCGATTTGGTAAGGAAGTGAAAACCCGTCTGCAACACCACCCGTTAAAAGAGTAATGAGGTGAGCAATCAGAAAAAAAGGTGCGAACAAAACCGCCTGCCCGGAAGTATAACGGATAAGCATATTTCCTGTTTCTGTTTCCCAAATTTGATACAAGGTCCCCGTGTTATGATAGGTATCGACAATCCCCTGCAAATGTCCGACATCATGAATTCCCAAATCGTTGGAAATAAAAAGCTGCGGGAGATAAAGATAATAGCCAAATGTATCCCACGATAAGATATTTGACGGGAAACAAACAATGGATGTAATTACTATTAAACAAATGATTATAAATAATATATAGTAAGAGATATCTGTTTGAAATCTATCTTTGAAATCTCTTTTAGCAATCATATTATTATCAGTGATGTTTACAATTAATATATAAAACGTTTTTTACCACGCTCCGTCAAAATGCGACCAGATGTAGTCGCCGGTTTCCCATGCCTTATCAACGGCGCGATTGCATTGTTTCCCGGTATAATCAGTCAGAAATTGTTTGGC
>JALNYF010000028.1 GCA_023229985.1 Bacteroidales bacterium
AGAACGGAAAAAGGGGTGCTAAATGCCAAAAGATACATGAGAATATCCACGCGATAGATTAATAGGTAAATGAGAATAGCAGCAAAAGAGAGTAAGGGAATCAAGAAAAATTCATTGGCGATTGCCAATGAATTTAGAATGATAAAGAGGGCACTTCCTCCGATAATAATTGCTTTTTTATATTTTTCGAGCATTGATTTCTACTAATGAGATACTATAGGTTTTCTGTGTCAGCGGCATCTTCGTCTTTGCGACGTTGCGATGTTCCTTTGATATTTTCAACGACCAATAAAATGATGATGGTCATAATTACAGAGGAAACGGAAGCCAAAGTCATGATGATTGATTTCTTAGGATAGAACTTCTTGTCCGCGGGAATGGCTTTTTCAACAACGAACTTGGTGGGTAACTTGTTATCCATATCCACTTTGGCATCCATCATTTTTTGTTTGCATAAAGATTGATACTCTCTAAATGAAAATTGCAAATCGCGCAAGGCTTGTGATTGCGGACCCCACGTGGATAATTTCTGCAACTCAGCATCTAAGCGTTGTACACCGGCATTGTTTCCTTGTGCAACCGCAATCGCATATTGTTGCATGACCCTTTCCGACTGAGATTCAAAATCGAAAACACCATGTTGCATAATCACTTGAATAGAATCGTCAATGCGTTTAATTTCAGTAGTGACACTATCCAGTTGTCTTTCCAAAATTGAATAGGCAGCAATGGCTCTTTCATTTTCAATTCTTCGTTTCGTGGAATCTAACATATTGACAATTTCATTCGTAATATCCGATGCCAATTTGGGGTCCCAATCGGAAAAAGAGATGGAAATTGCTCCGTATTTCGTTCTTTTGATTTCGTAATTCTCTTTTAGATTATTGTATAATCTGCTTTGCCAATATTTTTGGTTTGTGTCTAATTCGTAATGATTGAGAAGATGATACTTTTGAATAATGGCATCTTTAATCTCACGCGAGTTAAGTAACTCCATCATTTGTTCGGTTTCTTCCTCCATCGCATACGCCTTGACATCTAATCGTTCGTTGTTGTTCTCTTCGTTCAACAAAATTTTGGCAACCGAGTTGGTGCGAGGAGCATAGATGATGGAAGTGGATTTATATTTTGGACGTATCAATGAAGCCGCAATGAATGACAACACCGCCGCCGCCACAAAAACGATAAGCAATAATTTCCACTTCTTTGCAATGAAACGTAAGAGGCTGAATGAGTTATACTCCCTTTGTTGATTTTTTCCCATATTCTGATTTTTTATATTTTTCTCAAAACAAACGGCAAATAAATTCTTTTATTGTTTAATAAATTTATTGTTGAAAATTTTGTCTCCAATTGTTATTTTGATAATATAAATACCTGAATATAAATTAGTTACATCTAAATCTATCTTTGAATCGGATGGCTCCTTATCTAAGACCATTTTACCGGTTACATCATAAACCGTTATTCTGTCAATGGCAGTCTCATGGGTGATCGTCAGGGTATGAGTGGCAGGATTCGGGAAGATACAGATTGTATTGCCTGTTTCAAAATCTGAAATGCTGTTCGCATAAATGGCTTCAAGAGTGTGATTTGCCACTACATTATTGAAAGTATAGGTTGCCAAAGAGGGATTGTCGAAGGTGGCGTTCGCCATGTCGTCGTTATTATCTACCAGAATTTGTGCAATGCGGAGCCCCGTCGGAGCGGTGATAACAAATGGTTGGGACGCACCGGCTAACACACTGACATTGCCCGCCGGAGAAATCGTATTGTCGCTATTAATGACGGTAATGGTGTAATAAATTTGAGAATTATCTCTGAAGGTAACGTAGATGTTATGATTGGCCGTAATATTGGTTAAGGTATAATTGTTATTGACTACCAGATGGGTTACGTCGTTTCCGTTGTCTGTTACGGTTCCCACAACAAAATTGGTATTAGGCGTGAAAGATATGAAAGCATTGTCCCCGCAATCCACGGTCATGTTGCCGGGCAGTGCCGTGCCGTTCCCGTCAGTGGTGGCAATGATGGTAAAGGTGTTACTTGTGAATGTAACGGTAAATACGTGGTGGTCGGCAATATTGTTAAGGAAATAGCTGTATGTATTATTCCCATTATCAACCAATTGTGAGGTAATATCCACATAATCCAAGGTTGCTGTAAAGGTATAACAAGGTTGCGGGGTAATGATAAACTCAATGTTTTCGCCTAAATACGCGCTGGTACTGGTTGGGGTAACCGTACCGCCGGTATTAGAATTGACGGTAATGTAATATTCATTGTCATTGTTCAGGGCAAAATCGACATAGATAGTGTAATCGGCATCCGGAATGATGTTGTAAATAGTGGAAGAAGCCACACTATCACCATTCAGATAAATGGCATGAACGTGATAGTTCGTATTTGGAGTAATGGTAAAAGTTTGTTGTACACCGCAAGCCACGGTTAATGTTCCGTTTGGTGAGATGGTTCCGTTGGCTCCGGCAGAAACATTCAACGTATAGGATATGGGAGAGAAAAAGGCTTGGATAGAAATATTGGAGGTAACATTCGGAACGGAATAAACGCCCCCTATAGAACTAATTATTTCGCCATTCACCAATACCGAGTCTAAGGAATAGCAATCATTATTGACCACGGTGAAATTCAGGGTTTCGTTGCACCCAATAGTTGAGGGCGCACTCACAATTCCACCCATCATATTATTGAGACTTGAGGTTACAGTATAATCTGAGGCAATAAATACAACTTGGATATTGACATTGGCATTGATGTTTGGTATGGTATATTGTCCATTGCTTCCGGTAAGAATAGTGCCGTTAGCAACGACACTTGAAATGGCATAACAAGGGTCGGGGACAACTTGGAAGGTCAAATTATCACCGCAATTAACGGTTGAAGGGAGTGCAGAAATTGTCCCGCCGGCACCTACATTCGCGGCAACGGTAAAGGTATTGGCAACAAAGGTCACGTGCAAATTGTGATTGGCAGTGATTTGAGTGAAAGTATAGGAGCTATTGTTTAATTGTCCGAGAACACTCACTCCGTCAACGGTTACATCACCAATATGATAGCAAGGATCCGGTGTAATGGTAAAGGTTGAAGTAGAAAACCAATCTACCGGCGAGAAGGAGCCAGGGCTGATGGTCCCATTTCCTGTTTGACTGGACGTAAGTGCATATTGGCTGTAAGGTTCAAAAGTAACATCAATGCAGCCAATATTGTCAACAGGGTCGTTTTCTGTCCAAGCTGGAGATGCGTTCACTTCATAGCAGAAAGAGTGTGTGCCGCTATAGTTTCGGTCGTGGATGTCTAGCGCGGTCATAGCGGTAATGTCGAACCAGATGCCGTCGCCCGAAGCAATGGTTTGATTACCGGTGGAAAAAGTCCCGATGAGTGTTCCATCCATATAAGCATCAATATGCAGGGTGTCGTTGATAAAATCGTCGCTGGCAGCACCATATTGAAAATTGTAAACGGCAAAAACGGTTTCAAAATCTGAGCCGACAGGAACATTCATTGAGGTAATAGCATTTTGATTAACGCCATCATCTAGGAATTGAAGCCCCAAGTCAATCACTCCGTTAGTCGGGTCCCCATCATCTACAAAACCTTTGATGTTCCAATTGGAAACGTCTTCTACACCCCAATCTTCTGCCGGTGCCCAATCGCCCTCGAAGCCGATAATATTACCTTTGCCCGCAACTACGGTTCCGTCATCATAAGAAATGGGATAACCATCAGTAATATTGACAAAAATACCGAACCACATTTCCTGATTGGCGTTGATGGTAACCGGTGTATTGAGTGTGACGCTGTTCCACTCATTATAAGTAACCGAAGAAACGGCTTGCGAAGAAACCAAAGTCCCAGCCGAGTAAATGCCACCGGCAGCACTGCCTCCGGTATAAACAACTACCGTGTAACTTGCTGTTGTTGCGGTACCTCCCAAATCGGTTGCATCAGTGGGAAGAAATTGGATTTTGGTCAAAGTCATTCCATGATAATTCAACAGATCGGTAGTGGCAAAACGCTGTAAAGCGAATAATTGAATGGCACCGTCAAATCCCTGCATTGTATAATTAGAAGCAATGTGCGACCAACTTATCCAAGAACCGGCGCGGTCGGATATCGGGGCAGGCAGCTCATCCCTCACTATTTTATCTGATCCTAATAATGGTAAATTTTGTGAAACCAAATGGCTCACATTCAAAAACATGATTGATAAAAACAGAACTAATAAATTCTTTTTCATAGACTCAATTTTTAGTTATTAATATATGTGCAATAAAATTCTAAGCCGCAAAAATAGGAAATTTATTAATACAAAATAATAATATTTCAGTAAAAAAATGTAATTTTGCAGGCTAGAATAAAAATGAAATGTTTTTATTCTAACTTATTAAAAAACAGTAATTTGCAAAAATAAGGGAATAAAATGATGTTGATTAAAACGGTAGAAGAATTAAAAAATGTGCTTTTTCAAATTAATTGTGGAGGCAAGTCGGTAGGTTTTGTCCCCACGATGGGCGCACTGCATGAAGGACATCTTTCGTTAATGAAACGTGCTCGCAAAGAGAATCAGGTTACCATTTGTTCTATTTTTGTTAATCCGACACAATTCAATAATGCGGATGATTTAAAACATTATCCGCGCTCCTTGGAAAAGGATATTGCCTTTGTTCAAAATTATATGGACTTTATTTTTGCCCCTTCCGTTGAAGAAGTTTATGCCGTGCCTGCTACAGAACAATACCATTTCGGTGATTTGGAAACAGTTATGGAAGGCAGCGCAAGACCCTCTCATTTTAATGGCGTGGCTATTATCGTTAAGCGATTATTCGATTGGATTCAACCCGACAGAGCCTATTTCGGAGAAAAAGATTTTCAACAAATCGCTATCATCAAAAGCTTGGTCAAACAGTTCAATCTGCCCATTCAAATTGTCCCTTGCCCGATTGTTCGCGATGAAAACGGCTTGGCACTCAGCTCCCGCAATATGAGATTATCGGAAACCGAAAGACAAATCGCTGCCAACATCTACCGCGTTCTGAAAGAATCTACTGCTATCAAAACAAAACAGGTTTCCGCTATCCAAAAATTTGTCGCCGATGAACTGGCGAAATTTGATATTTTTCACTTGGAATATTATGAAATTGTGAACGCAGATACACTGCACCCCATTCAAAACTTGGATGATGCCCCGTCGGTAGTCGGCTGCATAGCGATTTATGCCGGTGAAGTTCGTCTTATTGATAATATTCGCTATAAATAAAATAAATTAGTATTATGCAAATTGAACTTTTAAAATCTAAAATCCACCAAGTTGTTGTTACAGAGGCAAATTTGGATTACGTGGGCAGCATTACCATCGACGAAAGCCTGATGATCGCTGCCAACCTAATAGAAAACGAAAAAGTACAAGTGTTGGATATGAATAACGGTGAACGCTTTGAAACATACGTGATTAAAGGGAAAAAAGATTCCGGAGTCATCTGTCTGAACGGTCCCGCTGCCCGCAAAGTCCTTGTCAACGACATCGTGGTCATTATTTCCTTTTGCACCATGGATTTTGAAGAAGCCAAAAACTTTAAACCAACCGTTGTTTTCCCAAAAAATAATAGAATATAAATCATTAAATATAATAAACTATGCACAGATTAGTATTGATACGTCACGGTGAAAGTGAATGGAATAAAGCCAATTTGTTTACCGGATGGACCGACGTTGACCTCTCCGCAAAAGGATTACAAGAAGCCGAAGAAGCTGGAAATAAACTCAAAGAAGCCGGTTTTTGCTTCGATTATGCTTACACTTCTTTCTTAAAACGTGCTATTAAAACGTTAAATATCGTCTTGGAACAAATGGATTTACTTTGGATTCCTGTTGAAAAAACGTGGCGTCTCAACGAAAAACACTACGGCGCACTGCAAGGTTTTAATAAAGTGGAAATGGCGGAAAAATACGGTGCCGAAAAAGTACAACTGTGGCGCAGAAGCTATGATGTCAGACCGGAAATTTTAGCTCCGGACGATGAAAGAAATCCCCAAAATGATATTCGCTACAAAAACATCGCTGACCCTTTGGCAAAACCGGCTACCGAAGCCCTGAAAGATACCATCAACCGCATCGTGCCGTTTTGGGAATCCAATATTTTCCCGAAATTAAAAGAGTGTAATGATTTAATTATTGCCGCTCACGGCAACAGCCTGCGCGGAATTATTAAATATTTGAAAAATATCTCAGAAACTGATATTATCAACCTGAACCTGCCCACGGGTATCCCGTATATCTTTGAATTTGATGATAATATGAATCTGGTCAAGGACTATTTCCTCGCAGATGAAGAAACCCTTAAAAAATTAATGGACGCAGTAGCCAATCAAGGCAAAAAGAAATAGTATTAATAATTAATAATCAATAAGATATGAGCGGCGGATTATATTCCATGGATCAAAAAGATTTTGACCAGACTTTAGATTTAACCAGTGTAAAACCTTACGGAGACACCATGAACGACGGTAAAACGCAAGTAAGTTTTACCTTGCCCGTGCCTTGCGGCGATGAAGCGATCGAAGCAGCCAAACAATTAATGAAAAAAATGGGGTTTGAAAATCCTCAAATTGTTTATTACAAAGAACTTACAAAAGGATTTACCTTTTTTAACTGCTACGGCTCTACCGTTCATACCGTAGATTTTACCACCATTCATGTTCCGAAAGTTGAATCTACCGTTATGGATATGAACGAAACGGATGATTTTATCAGAGAACATATTGGCAGAAAAATTGTCGTACTCGGCGCAAGTACCGGTACGGACGCGCATACTGTTGGTATTGATGCGATTATGAATATGAAAGGCTATGCCGGTCATTATGGAATTGAACGTTATGAGATGTTTGAAGCCCTCAATCTTGGGAGCCAAGTGCCTAACGAAGAATTTATCGCTAAGGCTATCGAAATGAAAGCTGACGTGTTGCTGGTTTCTCAAACGGTTACTCAAAAAGACGTGCATATCAAGAATTTAACCGAATTGGTCGAAATGTTGGAAGCCGAAGGTTTGCGCGATAAAGTTATTCTGGCTTGCGGTGGTCCGCGAATTACCCACGAATTGGCTCAAGAATTAGGCTATGACGCCGGTTTCGGTATGAATTCCTACGCCGACGACGTGGCTTCTTATATCGCCCAAGAATTGGACAGACGTTTAAATAAATAATCATTTGAAAAAAGTCATTGTTTCCGTTACCAATGATTTATACAGCGATCAGCGAGTTGACAAAGTGTGCAACTCGCTGATTAATATGGGGTTTGACGTTTTGTTGGTGGGCAGACGTTACCGCAATTCCCCCGCGTTGGCACCCCGTGCTTATCAAACCCATCGTCTGCACCTCATGTTCCGAAAAGGTGCCAAGTTCTATGCAGAATATAACGTAAGATTGTTTTTTTATTTATTGTTCAAAAAGTGCAATATATTAATATCTAATGATTTAGATACATTACTCCCCAATTTTATTATAAGTAAAATTCGGAAAAAACGATTGGTTTATGACAGTCACGAATATTTTTGCGGTGTCCCGGAACTTATCGGCAGACCTTTTGTGCAAAATGTCTGGCGCAAAATAGAAAGATTCTGTTTTCCCCGTCTTAAAGACGTTATTACTGTCAATCAATCCATTGCGGACTTATATGACCGTGAATACCCCAATCGGAAAAATAGAGTGAATGTGGTGCGCAATATTCCGACCCGCCCAAAACCGCCCATTACCGAAACACGCGATACATTAGGACTCCCTGACGACAAAGCCATTCTGATTTTGCAGGGTTCCGGCATTAATGTCGATAGGGGGGCGGAAGAATTGGTCGCTGCCATGCAGTTTGTGGACAACGCCCTGCTGCTGCTCGTGGGCAGTGGCGATGCCGTTCCGAACTTGAAAATGCAGGTTGAAAAGCAAAACTTAAATGATAAAGTAAGATTCATTTCCCGTGTTCCATTTGCTAAATTATTTAATTACACGTATTTAGCAGATATTGGTTTTTCATTGGATAAAGATACCAATATCAACTATCGGTTTAGTTTGCCCAATAAAATCTTTGACTATATCAAAGCGGAAACGCCGGTTATCGTATCAGATTTGCCCGAAATTGCCAAAGTGGTCAGGGAAGCGCAAGTGGGGATCGTTATTGCTGACCATCAGCCGGAAACGATTGCACAAGCCATTCAAACCTTGCTGTCCGACCATACTTTGTATGCACAGCTGAAGGAGAATACCTTGAAAGCCGCAAATCATTATTGTTGGGAAAATGAAGAAGCCGTATTAAGAAAGATATATTTGGAGTAATTTTATTCCGGGAAGTATTCTTCGAAGCTTTTATCTTCATAAAAGAACACTATTTTTTTAACTTTTTTTCTTCCTGTTGGATGATTATCGCTTGAATTCCCTTGCGTATTTGCATCAGATTTTGAATTGCGTGGCGAATATCGTGCAGATTTGGATGTATTTGGAGACGTAACAGGTCTCAAACCCGCCACTGCGGGGCTAACAGAGAGATTTCCGGGATAAGATGGGGTAGGGGGCGTTTCTGTTTCTTCTTCGATATCTTCATCGGAGAAAACATCTTGGGTGATGTCATTATCCGCTATCGTTGCCGACTCCTCAGTTTCGCTGTCAATTTGATGCTCGGTCGGTACACCCGGAAAGCCATTGGAAAACAAATCGGCTTGAACGAGAGATTCTGCTTTGGGTTCAACATGGTTAGTGGGAACTTGCGCAACGATGTTCTCTGCACTTTCGGATTTGGTCATTGCCCCCATTCCGGTAATCAACCATTCGGCTCGCACCTCCGGAAACGCTTTCAATATTTTTTCCAACATATTGAAACTTGGCTGGTTTCTTCCCGAAAATATATGAGCCAAATTGGAGCGGGTAACTCCTATGATGCTTGCGAAATTTGCGGGTGACATTTGGGCAGACTCCATAATTTCTTTAATTCGTACATTAATTTGTTGATCCATGGTTGTTGTTTATTTTTGTAAAAAGTCAAATTGGTCAAAATAATTTACAACTGTAATCACACTTGTAAACAGAGAGCACAAACATTTGTAACAGACAGTTGAACTCAGCTGCAAAAATAGTAAAAAAATTAAATATATTACAAATTGTTGAAAAATCTATCAATATTGATTTAATAAACACGTGTAACTATCTAAACATAAAAATAATATGGTATATAAATGATGATTATTAAATTGTTGATAATTATCAGCCACTTACTTCATATAAGACTTTACTAAAACGAATTATAATACTGATATTCATCAAATTAAATAACATATATTATACAATTAGTTGAGATAAGGGCAAATTTTGTTTGTTTTACAAATGTGGAGTGATTTTTGAATAAATTTATGAGGATTTTGTTTACAAATGTGATTACATGTGTAAACAAAATAGTAAAAAGTAGTGCACAATTGTTCTCCCGGATGTATACTTTTGTAAATAATACAAATGTTACACGATTTATTTTTCACATAAAAATGAGAGTATCTTTAATTCATTGTAATTTTAATCACTTTTTGCAATTTACAAATTTATTATTTCCACATATTATTGTTTAAAACAAATTGTTTTTGCGAATCGAAAATCGCTAATTTGAATATATTTTTGTATCAAATTTTCAAAATGAAATTAAAGTATTTTCTTATAGCACTATTAGCCGTCTTTGTTTTGTCAGCGGCTGTATTTGTGTTTGTTTTATTTGTCCCAAACGGACAGGCTTCGTCTCTGCCACTTGTGATTCCGGATGGGGCTTCTTACCAACAAGTGGAGGATTCTATTCAAAAAAATGATTGGGTTAGAAACAAACTTACCTTTCGTATTGCAGCCCGCTTTCTCAATTATAACCACGTTATGAAGGGAAAGTATGTGATTGACAAAAACGAAAATAATTTCGAGATTATTAAAAAATTGAGACGCGGGCAGCATTATCCCGTGAAGTTTACCATTAATAATATTAGAACGAAATGCCAACTGTTGCAGAAAATAGAGTCTTTTCATTTTTTATTTGATATTGCTGATTTGGAAACATTGTTGAATGATAGCTCGTTTCTTGCAAAATATGACCTGACCCCGGCAACTGCCATTGCCGTTTTTCAACCGAATACCTACGAGTTCTATTATGACATTTCAGCACAGGGATTTTTTGAAAAAATGTATGGTTATTATCAAAAATTCTGGAATCAAAAACGATTGGAAATAGCTGACTCTATGGGTTTTACACCGTTAGAAGTTGCTACGTTGGCTTCTATTGTTGAAGAAGAGAATTTTAAAGAATGTGAAAAAGCGATTATTGCGGGACTGTATATCAATCGCTTGCACCAAGATTTGCTTTTGCAGGCAGACCCGACCGTCAAATTTGCGCTGGGTGATTTTTCCATTAAAAGAGTATATGAAAAACATACTCAAGTTGATTCCCCATATAACACCTATAAATACAAGGGCTTACCGCCCGGTCCCATTCGAATTCCCGCTCAATCGACCATTGACTCTGTATTGAATTATACCCACCATAACTATATTTTTATGTGCGCCAAAGAGGATTTTTCAGGAACACATCATTTTACAAATAGCTATTCCCAACATTTAGTGAACAGTCGGAAATATCAGCGCGCATTATCTGCAATGGAGTGATAATTTTTTATGAATCTTTTCGTTATTATACTTTATGAAAAGAACTTACGCTTTATTGATACTCTTTTGCTTTCATTCGTTGGCGTTGTTGGCGATAGAACCTCCCCAATTGCGTTGCCTAAGCGTAGATGTAGCTGGAGACGTTACTTTGACGTGGTTGCAACCCGCCGATATTGTTGATTTTGACCGTTATGAAATCTATTCTACCAACGATTTGGCTACTCCCTTTACTTTAATCACGCAAGTATTCAATGCCAATACAACCACTTACACGCACGCGGGCGCAGATGCCGTCAATAACGCACACGTTTATTACTACATGAAAGTGTTTTCCACCAACGCGAATTTTACGTCCGATACACTCGCTACCATTGAGTTTTACCTTTCCAATTTTGGCAATGGTGTGGCTGTCTTGAATTGGAGCGCGCCGATTTTGCCGTTATTGCCTTCTTTTTCAAATAATTACGAATTATTTAAAGAATACCCCGCCGGCACTTGGTCGTTGATTGGCACTTATCCGAATCTTCTCTTTCGAGATACTATTGACGTTTGCTCCGCCACTATTGGTTATAGAGTTGAATTGGCAGATGCGTCCGGTTGCCAAAATGTGTCAAGAATACAAAGCGATCTATTTTCCGATAGAACTGCACCGGGGATTTTGCAAATTGACAGTGTGTCAGTAAATTACAATACTTCACAGATCCATTTAGGCTGGAGCACGTCGCCTAACCCCGATGCGTCCGGCTACATCATTTACCATTTTGAAAATAACTTATGGGTGCCGATAGATACCGTTTGGGGACACAACAATAATTCGTGGATAGATGCACTCAACGGAAGTGACGTTCCCCAAGAGTACCGAATTGCCGTTTTGGATAGCTGCATGAACTCCAGTCCAATGAGCCAAGCACAGCACCAAATCCGGTTGCAGGCAACCTATGATTTATGTCGTCGCGAAGCCACCTTGACGTGGGATGCGTATGATAATTTGTTCCCGGACATTGAGAAATATGAGATCTATTTTGCCGAAAACGGAGGTGCTTTGCAATTTGCCGGAACCGTTGACGATCAAACGCATACCTTTGTGCTCTCTAATTTGGTGCCACTCAGTACTTACGATTGCATCGTGAAGGCGGTGAATGTGGGAGAAACTGTTTCCGCAAGTTCCACGAAAGTAAGTTTTTTGTTTAATTCCACTAACAATCAAGACTTTGTTTATATTTGTTATGTGTCCGTTGTCAATAATGCCTCCATTGAGGTAAAAGTATTTACCGGCACAACGATTTTATTTACCAAGGTTCATTTGTACCGAAGTGTTGGCGATGCGGCTCACTTTGTGCATTATGCAACTGCCCAATTTGACGGAACTGATACTTATCTTTTTACAGATGAGAATGTTGAGGTTGGGAGACAGCTTTATTATTATCGTGCTTCCATAGAAAACGAATGTCAGGTGGAGACGGCTTTATCCAATGTTTCGCACAATATTTTGCTTACCGGGGAGGCACTTAAGGGCGTGAATATAAACTCTTTGCATTGGACTTCATACGGTGGGTGGCAAGGGAATGTATCTGCTTATTCTTTGTTTCGCTGCACGGAAGTTGAACCTGCCTTTGTCTCTGTTTGGGGTGGTAATTCTGTGGATACGTTACATAATGACGATGTGGCTTATTTGCGAACGAGTGGCGAGAAGTTTTCTTATTATGTGGAAGCGCAAGAGAATATGAATGCCTACGGGTTGAATGAAAAAAGTGTATCTAACACATTTACTTTAAAACAGTTACCAATTACTTATATTCCTAATGCTTTTTGTCCGGGAGATAGGGGAGGGAACACGGTTTTTTTGCCGGTTCATTCTTTTGTAACGACTGAGAATTACAATTTTTATATCTATTCGCGGGACGGTTATTTGCTGTTTCATACTACCAATCCGAATGAGGGCTGGGATGGCATTTACAACGGAAAAATTATGCCGTTAGGGGTATATATTTACAAAATTACGTACATTTATAATGACGAAGTCCCTGTTGAGTTGGTGGGGACAGTTACGGCAGTACGATGATAAAAAAAACAGCAGTCTGTAAGCCGGGTTCTGTCGAGTTCCGTCATTTATCTACGATTCACGTCACCGTGAACCTGAATCGACCTACCCTCCGAGTTGGGCGAGCAGCCCTCAAGCCTCGGTTTATTTGGTCTTTCAACCCATGAGGTTTACCCCCGCTCCACATCACTGCAAGCGTCGTGAGCTCTTACCTCACGTTTTCACCCTTACTCTGCCAAAGCAAAGCGGTTCTTTTCTGTGGCACTGTCTGTAACTCTCGAAAGAGTCCCTTCCCGTTAGGAAGCATGGTGCTCTGTGTTGCCCGGACTTTCCTCTCCCTGACTAGCAGGCAGCGACGGAACAACTGCTGTTTATCATCGTGTAAAAACGTAATTCAAAATGTTGGCTCCCATCTGCAACGCTTTGGTTCGCGTGGCTTCGGAGTCCTTATGTACTTCAAAATCTTCCCATCCGTCACCCAAGTCGCATTCATATGTGTAGAAGCAAATCAATCGTCCTTCCCAAAACAAGCCAAATCCTTGTGCCGGCTTGTTGTCATGTTCATGGATTTTCGGCAAACCGTTGGGAAACTTGTATTTTTGGTTATAAATGGGGTGGTTGTATGGCAATTCGACGAAATCCAATTCAGGGAACACAATTTTCATTTGCGCGCGGACGAACTGATCAATGCCGTAATTGTCGTCGATGTGCAAAAAACCGCCCGACAGCAAATACATGCGCAAATTCTGAGCTTCTTCGTTCGAAAAAACAACATTTCCGTGACCGGTCATGTGCACAAAAGGATATTGGAAAATGTCGGTGCTGCCCACTTCTACTGTTGCAATATTTGGAGAAAGTGTCATAGAAAGATTTTTATTGCAAAAACTTACCAAGTTCCGTAATGATGTCGGGTTGGCGTACCAATCGCCGCCGCCACGATATTTCAAAAGCGCAATTTGCTGACCAAATGCCGTTATACTAAAAAATATCAATAAAATAATGCCAATAGATCTCTTCATCTTTTCTTGATTAATAACCGCCGCCCCATTTTCTCATAAACCATTCAATGCCCAATAAGAGCATGATGACCGTCAAATATATCCAACTATTGAGCAGCAAGCTATATTTTTTATGATAGGTAGCAACCGGTTTTATATTTTCATTATTTTTAATAAACTGTTCGATTTTATCCAATTGATCAACTGTAAAAAATTGACCATTAGAGCTTTGAGAAATATTTTTCAATAAATCGTGGTCAGCGACCAGGTTTACGCTTTCCACCAGAATCTCTTGCACGGAGAAGCGACCGGTTTTGCGATAGCTGTTGTTGCCCGATTTTGTAGTGGCTTCCCATTGGTAGTCGCCAACCGGTAATTTGCCCAGATTCAGATAGTAAGCGTTGTTTTGTTTCGAGAATTGTGAAGTGAATTTCTTTCCTTCGCTATCGGTCAGGGTAAAACTAACGTCCGGTTCGGAGATTAATTCGTAGCTTTCGTTGTACAATTCTGCGGTCAATTCCACAGTGCGATTTTCGCCATATACTTCTTCTGCATAGACGCGGAAAAGGCTTTTATCCCCTTTAACGGACAGATAAAGTGCCATTTTGTTGATAATTTCATCAAATGCGTCGAAATTTTGTGTTTGAAGGTAATTTTGCATGCGCCAACGCCAAATATCAACTCCGGTAATTACGCCGACTTTGGAATTGTTGTTTTGAGAAAAAAGTATCAGTGGATAGTTGCTGACAACGCTATTAATTTTCTGATATAAAAAGCAGTTGGAATTTCCGGTGATGTTGTATGTTCCGAACATCGTGTTGAGGGGGGTATAGTAGTTCAACATTTGTCGCGCTTCTTCGGAGAAAGTAAAAAGCAAGAAATTATCATTAAATACCGGTAAGGCATCGTTTTTTAAATCTTTGTGTTGGTTGAGCGTAAGTCCCGTATTGAACTGATTGAAAGTATTAAGGTCAGATTGTGGTCCCAAAATATATAAAACCGGCAGATGATTTTGTTGTATTTGGTTCAACAGATTGCCGGACGATTGATTTTTAGCCGGTAGTTGATGCAAAATGAGCAAAGAATAATCACGGGGATTTTGTTTGAAATCGGTAACCGGATAAACTTCCACCTGATATTTGTCGGATAAAGAAAGGGCTTGATGTATGGCACTCACATCGGGGTGGGGGGCGTTGTAAATGATGGCAATTTTTTCTCGTGAATCAACCACTTCAATAAAGAAGGAGCCTTCATTGTTTCGATAGGTAATTTCACCTTCTAATTCGCTGAGGGTAACTCGATATTTATGTGTGCCTTTTTCTTTCGCTTCCAATGACAAGTTTACCGTTTCAAAGTATTGATTTCCATTAATTTGTATATTTTTTGAAAAGACTTCGGCATCTTTGTCGAAAACGGTCAGCTTGGCACTCTGCGACGATAATTTGGTAGCAGCAATTTTAATTTCTACAGGAAAGAAATTGCCGATATAGGTCTGTTTGTTGTGGTTAATGCCGGTAATTCCCAAGTCAATTTGACTTTCTGTATTGCCGGTTCCGACAGTATGAATGGGAAATTGAACGCCGTTAACTTTATATTGCGGGTTATAGCCGGCATTATAAATACCGTCGCTAATCAGCACCATGGCACCTACATTTCTATTATGATAAACGTTATCTATTTCGTCAAAAATAGAAGAAATATCGGTTGTTTTTTCATGAAAAGATAAATGAATATCCCTGTTTGGTTTTTGCATAGAGCACTCTTCTCCGATAAAGTAAGGCTGAATTTCATAATTATCGTCAAAAGAGTGAATCAGATGATTAATTTTTTGTTGAAAATCGCCTTGATAAAAAGCAGAATCTTTCGTCAATTTCATGGATTCCGAATTGTCGATGGCAAAAATAATGACCGGTTTATCGACTTCTTTCACGCTTAGTTTTAGCATTGGTACTAAAATCAGAAATGCGATGAGCGACACTGACAGCCCACGCAGTGTAGCCATCACGATTTGTGTCCGCTTGCCATAGTCAATAGTCCTATTCTTATAATATAATATGAATGCGAAAATAACTCCTAATAACAGGCAGAGCAGTAAGAACCAAAGTGAGTATTCCGTTAGCATTGTCATGGTCGAAATTTTGGAGTGCAAAATTAAACTTTTTTATTGAAATACATTATCTTTTTTTGTATTTTTGTCGGCTGATAAAATAAAAATGCTTTTATATAGTTATCATATTGCTTATGAGTAAAATTAGAGATTTTTTTAGACCGCAACGAATGGGATTTCATCTCTTATTGGCAATCGTTGTTACGATTGTTATTGTATTTATTGCCAATGTGTTATTAGATGTTTATACGAATCATGGCGAGGAAATTGAAATTCCGAACTATATTGGTCAGCCTTCATCAGACTTGATAAATGGGGAGACAGGGGATTTCGTTTTTGTGATTGGAAGCACTTCATATAATAAAGATTGTCCTGATGGCACGGTTTTGGAACAAGACCCGCGCCCGGGCGAACAAGTAAAAAAAGGACGAAAAGTATATTTAACATGCTCTTCCGTTATCCCACCCAAAGTTGCCATGCCCCAGTTGGCAGGCGATATTACCTTGCGTCAGGCTGCTACTATCTTGGAAAATTCCGGTTTGGAATTAGGTGCAGTGACATACGTGCAAAGTGACTATGTTGGGCTGGTTCTGCAACAATATTATAAAGGCCGCCCTATTGCGAAAGGAACTATGATTAACATTGGAGAAAAAATAACCTTGGAAGTGGGGGCACAAGTACAGCCTTCCGATTCTATACCAAATGAAGAAGATGAACTATTCGACAATTAACAAACAAGATTATGAAGAACATTTTTAAAAAACTTTGCTTACTTACTTCTTTGATATTTTCCCTCTCTATACTTCATTCGCAAGAAGTTCTGACCGGATTGGTCGTTAATAAAAAAATTCACGAATTATCTGTCAACAAACATCATACATCTAACAAAGCTAATATTGTTCTGCAACTTCCCTTCATCGATGATTTCTCCAATTATACCGGTTACGCCGATTCATTGTTGTGGGAAGACAGACAAGCATTCGTAAATTCCACGTTTGCGTTGCAGCCGCCCACTATCGGAGTCGCTACGTTGGACGCATTGAACGAAAATGGTGAGATATATTCCCATGCAGATGCCGAGGGTTTCTACGCGGATGCCCTGACCTCGCACCCCATCCGGCTGGATAGAAACTTCATTCAAAACAGACCAATGACCCTTGCCGATTCTATCTATTTGAGTTTCTATTATCAACCCGCCGGCGGAAGTCTGTCCGGATATGAATGGGAAAGACGCGGCAATCGCCCCGAACAACACGATTCATTGATTCTGGAATTTGGCTATGCTACAGGAAATATTCTCTTTACCGGTTTTGAATATTGTGATTATATTTTGTCTGAAAATGAAACCTACGCCATTGGCGACACTCTGCTCAACCCATTTATGGAAGGAAGTTTCTACGTTTTTGAACTCCCCGCTTTTGGCGGCGATGTCGTTTCTTTGCCCTGCGATTCACTTTTCGGCGAAGAAAGAATCTGGAAACATGTCTGGAGCGCCCCTGGTCAGTCGTTAGACGAATGGCTCGCCGATAACGAATTGGATTTCTTTAAACAAGTGATTATCCCGATTGATACGGTAGAATGGCTGCGTAATAATTTTCAATTCCGCTTCCGAAATATTGCAAGTCTCGAAGATAATGACATCGTAGGGTGGGCGAGTAACGTGGACCAATGGCATATTGATTATGTAAAAATGGACATAAACCGTTCTTTTTCTGATATTTATCCAAATGACTTGGCTTTCGTAGAACCTACTACCTCTCTGTTGCAACAATATTATGCCATGCCGTGGAACCAATTCCGTACTTCCGACTTGCGTTCCTCTTTCCATAATGCTTTATCTAATTTGTCCAATACTATTAAGAATAGTTATTATACGTATTATATTACTAAAACGGGCGGTCAACAAATCGGGCAATATACGCCCAACAATGAGAATGCGTTGCCATACTACAATGATGGACTCCATGATGTAAATCCCCACGTCAATCCGGCTTTGCAGGTTACTATGCCGACCGATAATGTGGATAGTATGTCACTGCTTGTTACACATATTTTTCAGGAAGTAGGAACCGGTGATGACCGAAGATGCAATGATACCTGTATTTTTGAACAGAATTTTTATAACTATTATGCTTATGATGATGGAACGGCGGAAGCCGGATATTCGTTGCTTTCTAATATGTCTAATCCGGAAGCATACTTCGCCATGCGCTTTACCTTAGCACAGCCCGATACTTTGCGTGCGGTCAGGTTTTGGTTCAATTCTGTTCTCAATGATGCCAATGTAGAGGATTTTACCTTAATGGTTTGGAATGATGCTAATGGTATGCCCGGTAGCGAGATATGGTCTCAACCCGATCAGTTGCCCGGTCACGCCGAAAACTTTTCCGATTTTGTTACTTATTATCTTACTGAACCACAATATGTTGAAGGTACTTTTTATGTAGGATTCTATCAAAATCACAGCGTCCAACTCAATATCGGATTTGACCAAAATACAGACGGACGTGAACATTTCCTCTATAAAGTTGCCGATTCTTGGCGTGACCCCTTTCTGAAAGGAACCCCGATGGTGCGCCCTGTTCTCGGAAAATACTTCGATGCCATATCCGTAGTTGAACATGTTTTGCCATCTGTCAATGTTTATCCGAATCCCGCTACAACAACGATTACCATTGAAACAACACCGGAAGCCCCATGGGTCTCTTATCGTTTGTTTGATGCTTTCGGTCGCTTGATACAAAGTGATCATCTGAGCAATACTACGACTTCTCTATCGGTCAGCCATCTTCAATCGGGACTCTATTTGTTGCAAACTATTGACAACAAAGGCAATATTTACACGAACAAAATTATTAAACAATAGTGCATGAAAAGATTATTCTTTCTGCTGCTGTGCTTGTTTGGATATCATTTTATTTCAGCTCAATCTGATATTACGGGCATTTGGCAAGGTTACCTTCACATTGCCAAAGATTCACTCGCAGTAGTACTTGTGATTGATAATAAGCAAGATACGCTTCAGGTAGTGATGGACAGTCCTGACCAATTTATGACTGACATTCCCGTTTCCAAATTCTCAATGATGAATGACTCGGTTTTTGTCGAAGTCTCTTCTTATAATTCTATTTTTAACGGGAAAATATTGCCTGATTTGAATCAGATCAAGGGAACATTTATGCAGAATAAGGTTAAATTTCCGTTGACATTGAGCCGGACGAATGAGCGAAAGTTGTTTCCCCGTCCGCAAACGCCGGAACCGCCATTTCCTTATCAAACAGTGGATTTGAAGATTGATTACAGTACAGATTTTCCCATTACCGGAACCTTGACGCTGCCGCAAGAGAAGCCCTTGGCGACGGTAATCCTCATTACGGGGTCTGGCAGACAAGACCGAGATGAGACAATATTCAATCATAAACCGTTCTTCGTCATCGCCGATTACTTGACAAAAAAAGGATATGCCGTTTTTCGTTATGATGATGCGCCGATGCAATTTTTTGTTAAAATGACTTCCCATGATTTTTCCGATCAGGTACTTACCATTTGTGATTCCTTATCGTCGGTGCCTGAATTGTCGGGTGTGCCAATGGGATTGATAGGGCATAGCGAAGGGGGATTGATTGCGTGGATGTGTGCGGCGCAGAATCCTCATATCCGTTTTGTGATTTCGTTAGCCGGGATGGGAGTTCCCCTTTTGGATGTTTTACAATATCAAAGTGAAGCAATTTCAAGGGCAAAACAGTTGCCGGAAGCACAAATTCAAAGTAACAACTACTTAAACAATCGAATTTACACAATCGTGCAAAACTCTAAAAATAAAGATGTTGCAGCGAAAAAATTAAACGATTTTATTCTGGAGTATACTCGCGATATGACAGCTGAGCAGCGGGCAGAGGCGCATCTTACCCCTACCGAAATACTGATGATGAACAAACAAGTACTCTCTCCTTGGTTTTATCAACTATTCAAAATCAATCCCGCTACTTATATGCGCAAAGTAAGTTGTCCGGTTTTGGCGTTGAATGGCGATAAGGACTTACAGGTTGAGGCTCTCCCCAATTTGGCTAATATGAAAAAGTATCTCAAAAAGAATGATTTACATCATTTTGAGGTTATTCTCGGGGTGAATCATTTATTTCAGGAATGTGAAGTGGGGATTCCTGACGAGTATGGTAAAATTGAACAGACATTTTCGCCCCAAGTGTTGAAATTGATGGGAGAATGGCTGGACTCGTCGTTAGAATCCTTTAAAAAATAATGGTATTGATGCCATTAGGGTAATCGTTATCCAATAATTTTTTCAATTTTTGGTAATCTTCCGGTTTTTTGACAAAATCCATGTCGTGGGTGTCCACAATAAGAATTGGGATATTGTTGATTTGGCGAAGATAATTCATATATCGGCTTTGGATGTCTTGGAGGTAATCCGCTGTAATATTCTTTTCATATTCGCGACCGCGGTTGGCAATGTTAATGAGGAGTTGCTCAATGTTATTGTGTAAATACATAATGATGTCGGGTTTGGGCAGGTAGGCGGAAATAATTTCATATACTTTCAGATAAAGATTGTATTCATCGCTTTGAAGATTATTTCGGGCAAAGATGTCGCATTTGTCGATGAAATAATCGGAGATGACGAGGTCGGTAAAGAGGTCGCGTTGTGTGAGTAATGTTTTGAGTTGTTGGTATCTGTCGGTAAGAAAGGTCATTTCCAACGGGAAAGCGTAGTGAACGGGGTCAACGTAGAATTTAGCGAGGAAGGGGTTATCGACAAAACGCTCCAAGACGATTTCAGCGTTCAAATCGTTGGCAAGTTTTTCTGCCAAGGTTGTTTTCCCGGCACCAATACATCCTTCAATGGTAACGTAATTATATTTCATAATGACTAAGACACTTTATGTTGATGAGAAGTTGATGAAAAGATTCTTGAAATGGTGGAATAACCTCATTCCCAAATAATTCGGCAAGGGGTCTCAAAATAAATTCGCGTTCCTGAATGAGCGGGTGTGGGATAACCAATTGCGGAGTTTGTAGAATGATGCCCTCAAATAACAGAATGTCGATATCAATGGTGCGGTCATGGTATTGGCGCAATGGATCGGAAAATGCAGATTCCGTTTTTTGGGTTCGTCCCAATTCATTTTCTATCTGTTGTGTTTTTACTAAAACCTCTTCCGGTGATAAATCGGTCAGAACGATTAGAATTTGATTTAGAAAAGGAAAAGAAGCAAACCCCCAAGATTCCGTTTCATCAATCCGTGAGCGTTGAATAATATTGCCAATATGGTAATTTATTAATTCAGCGGATTTTAGAATGTAATCTTGGCGATTTTGTAAGTTGCTCCCAAGTGATAAAACTACTCTTTTCATTAGGTCGCAAATTTACAACTTTTTATGTTTGTTTTGGCAAATATGTTTCAGAAATAAAAGAAAAATCACTAATTGATTATCAATTAGTGATTTTATTTTTCAACAATAGATGATCCATTAATCTCGTGCCAAGGCAATATAGTATAGAAGAGTTGCCAAAGAAGCAAGTGCAGCAACCACATAGGTGCGGGCAGCCCATCGTAAAGCGTCTTTCGCGTGAGATTGCTCCATATCGGAAGCCAAATTGCTCTTTTCAAGCCAAGCCAAGGCTCTGTTAGAAGCATTATACTCAACCGGCAAAGTGATGAATGCAAAAAGGGTGGTGAGCGCAAACAAAATAATTCCAATGATTAAAATGCTATGACCTATCGGTGATTGACTAAAACTCATTAGAATGAGTCCGCCAATGAGTATCCATTGTGATATACGACTGCCAATATTTACGACAGGAACCATTGCAGAACGTAGTGATAACCAATGATATGCGGTAGCATGTTGCACAGCATGACCACATTCGTGGGCAGCCACGGCCGCCGCAGTTACACTGCTTCCACGATAAACTTCTTCACTAAGATTGACGGTCTTTGTCGTCGGATTGTAATGGTCGGTAAGCCGCCCCGACGTGGAAACTACTTGCACGTCATAAATCCCGTTCTCACGCAGCATCTTTTCTGCTACATCTTTCCCCGTTAACCCTGATGGTAAAAATTCATTCGAATACTTCCTGAATTTTGACGTTAATACTCTTTGTACTCCTAAACTTAGGAGCATAAATACAATAAAAATAACCCAATAACCTAAATTGTACATAACTGAACTTTTAATGTAGAAAATATTTTCCTTTTCCGAAAGATTGAAACAAAAGAATAAGAACATTGTTCAATTAACTTGGCTAAAAGTCGTATTTTTGCCGCCACGAATTCTTTCATTATTTATGATATGATATAATCTATAAAATGCACAAATACAGGAGTTTAATATTACCATTCGCTATTGTTTTCGGCTTGATTTTTCATCAATATATTGCGCTTGCAAAAAATGCGGTTCCTTTTCTCATCTTCTTTATTCTGATGTTTAATTTTAGTGCATTGGAAGTTCGGAAATTGAAACTGACGGGAATGCACTATTGGCTGCTTTTTTTTCAAATTGTGGTCAGTTTATTGTTTTATTTTATCTTATTACCTGCCAATGAGATTATTGCACAGGGGGTTTTGGTCGGAATACTTAGTCCGGTTGCGGCTTCCGTAGTTGTGATAGCTTGTATGTTGGGTGCCGACAGGTCCACCATCACAGCATATACGTTATTAGGAAATGCGGGAATTGCTATCGTGGCACCGATTTACTTTTCTTTCATCGGGACGAACATGGATATGCCCTTCATGGACTCTTTTTGGCTGATATTATCGAAAATCACACCGATTATTGTACTTCCGCTTTTGGTCATCATCGTCTTGCAATTCGTAGCACCGAAAGCTAATCACGTGATTGCCAAGTTACAAGGCATATCCTTTTATTTGTGGGCAATGGCACTCATGATTACCATTAGCCAAACCATAGATTTTATCTACCGCTATGGAACAGGAAATGAAAGTGTAATTATTTGGTTATCAATCGCATCGCTCATTGGTTGTGCGATTCAGTTTGCAGTAGGGAGGTGGGTAGGCAAGAAATATGGGGACTCAATCGCAGGCGGTCAGGCATTGGGACAGCGCAATACAGCAATGGCAATATGGATGGCTTATACTTACTTAAATCCGCTGGCTTCCATTTTCCCCGCTGCTTACTCCATCTGGCAAAATCTGTTCAACAGCTATCAACTTTGGAAGCATGACAAACGTGTAAATCAGGCACACTGATTTTTCAACAATTTGTTTCTTAAAAAATCAGTTGAAAGGAAGAAAAAAATCGAATAATTTACGTACATTTGCCGCCGATTAAGGCAGAAATTATGGAAGAAAATAAAAAAGATGGGATGGACGATAACGATGTTACGTCAAATGATGAAAGTAAAGATCATTTAATCGTAGATAATGGAGCGCAACACTCTGATTTGCACAATGTTATTTATGTGCAGTCTATGTTTGAGAATTGGTTTTTGGACTATGCTTCTTATGCTATCTTGGATAGAGCCTTGCCCGATGTAGGGGACGGTTTGAAGCCGGTACAGCGGCGTATTTTATACTCCATGTATGAATTGGAAGACGGAAGATACAATAAAGTAGCCAATATTGTCGGTAATACGATGAAATATCACCCACATGGTGACGCGTCGATTGCCTCTGCAATCGTTCAATTAGGACAAAAGGAACTGGCCATTGACCCGCAAGGAAACTGGGGAAATATCTTTACCGGCGACTCTGCAGCAGCCGCCCGTTATATAGAGGCACGTCTCACAAAATTGGCGTTAGAGGTTGTCTTTAATCCTAAAACAACCCCGTGGCAAAAATCTTACGACGGCAGAAATCGTGAACCGATCTGTTTGCCGATCAAATTTCCGCTGTTGCTGGCACAAGGCGTGGAAGGTATTGCCGTGGGATTGGCAACCAAAATTCTTCCCCACAACTTTAATGAATTGTTAGATGCTTCTATCGCCATTTTGGAAAATAAACCATTCGAACTATTCCCCGATTTTCCCACTGGCGGGAGTATCGACGTAGGAAAATATAACGACGGAGCTGCCGGCAGCAGAATCAGAAACCGTGCCAAGATTTCTATTCAAGATAATAAGACATTGATTATTAGTGAAATACCTTATGGTACGAATACGATTGATCTAATCAAGAAATCGATTACCCCCCAAATAGAAAGAGGAAAACTGAAAATCAAAAGAATTGATGATAATACGGCTAAAACAGCAGAAATTATTATCCATTTATACCCCGGCACCTCACCCGACCAAACCATTGACGCCCTGTATGCGTTTACCAATTGCGAAATCTCACATTATCCCAACCAATGGGTTATCTATAACGGAAAACCGGCTCAGCTGACTGTTTCCGAAATTCTCAAAATCAATACCGACCGTACCCTCCAATTATTGCAAAAAGAATTACAGATTTTCTTGGAAGAACTTGAAAATCAGTGGCATTGGATTTCTTTAGAAAAAATATTCTTTGAAAAACGTATCTATAAAGAATTAGAAAAAGATACCGAAACGTGGGAAAACCAAATCGAAAATATTAAAATCGCTTTTGTTCCGTATCAGCCCCTTCTGAAGAAAGAAATTTCTCACGAAGATATACTGAAATTATGCGAAAAACCGGTGCGTAAAATTTCAAAATTCGACATCAAAAAAGCCGATGATGCGATTGCCGATATTGAAATTCAGATCGATGAAACCAAAAATCATTTAGACAACATCGTTGATTTTACCATTAACTATTTCCGTCAGTTGAAGAAAAAATATGGCAAAGGTCGCGAACGGAAAACAGAAATTAAAAGCTTCGATACGATTGTGGCTACTACAATTGCTGTTGCCAATCAAAAGTTATATGTTAACAAAAGTGAGGGATTTATCGGTACGGCTTTGAAAAAAGACGATGCAACCGAGTTTGCTTGCGATTGCTCCGATATTGACGACGTAATTGTCTTCTTTGAAAATGGCAAATTCTTGGTTTCTAAAATCCAAAACAAGCAATTTGTGGGGAAGAATATTTTGCACGTGGAAGTCTTTAAACGAAATGATGATAGAACGGTTTACAATATGATTTATGCCAACGGGGTCGCGGGACCGGCATTTGTAAAACGTTTTTCCATAGGCGGTGTCACGCGCGACAAAGAATATGATTTGACGCAGGGAAAAGAGGGCTCAAAAGTTCTCTATTTAACCTCAAATCCTAACGGAGAAGCCGAAAAAGTAAAAGTATTTCTCCGTAAAAAGGCGAAAATTAAAAAGCTACAATTTGAATTTGACTTCGGAAGTTTGGCTATCAAAGGACGAAGCTCACGCGGAAATACATTGTCCCGCCACTTGGTCAGCAGAGTGGAATTAAGCCAAAAAGGATTCTCCACCTTAGATGCCATCAGTGTCTCATACGACCCAATCGTGATGCGTCTCAACAACGAAGATAGGGGCAACTTCTTAGGAAAGTTTAAAGAAGACGATAAAATAATATCTGTTTATAAATCAGGGAACTATAGAATTACCGGCTACGAATTGTCTACCCATTTTGAAGATGATTTATCCATTATTCAAAAATTTAACCCCAACAGAATAATCACCGCCGTCTATTACAATAAAAAAGAAGATAAATACTTCTTAAAACGCTTCATACCAACATTAAGCGACAAAAAAATTGATTTTATCCCGATGGATAAAAATGTCAGTTTACTCTTGGTTTCTATTGATTATTTGCCGCAAATCGAAGTAAAATATTACAAAAAAGATCCGAAAGATATTCAGATTGAAGTGATTAATGCTGCTGAATTTATTGAGATACAAAACGTTAAAGCAAAGGGAAAAAGAGTCAGTTTCGGAAATATTAAAACCATCACTTTATTAGACCCACTTCCATACGAAGAACCGGAAGAAGAAACGGAAGAGGCTATTGAAGATGTTGATAATGACAATGATCCATCGGAAGAAGATATTGATCATACCATTGCCAAAGAGATATTCGAAAATATTGGAAATGAGGAAGATGATGATTCCGATAGCAATGGGATTAGCGGGGAGCAGTTGGAACTGTTTTCGTAAGGATTTGTGAAAGATCGTTAACCAATCTATCTATATCCTCCATCGTTGTGTCCCAAGACGTTACAAATCGGATTTCGTTTTGTAATTCATCCCAAACATAAAAGAAATGTTTTTTGAGTAATTCAGTGATGAATTGCGCGGGAATTTGCAAAAATACCATATTGGCTTGGGTCGGTTGCGTAAAATGACAGCAACCCACAGCCTCTAACTTTTCCCGCAAAACAGTTGCCATCTGATTGGCATGTAGCGCGTTATGATAAAGTAAGTCATCTGAGAGATACGCAATGAATTGCGCAGCAACATATCGCATTTTTGAATATAGCTGGGTAGATTGCTTGCGTATATATTTCAAATTTTCAGTTAGTTCCGGTCTAAATGAGATGACGGATTCTGCCATCATGCAGCCATTTTTGGTACCTCCAAAACTTAAAATGTCAATATTACAATCTGTCGTGATTTCCTTGACCGAAAGGTTGAATGATGCGGCGGCATTGGCTAAGCGCGCGCCGTCCACGTGCAGATACATCCCATAATGGTGTACAAATTCCGCCAATTTCTTGATTTCAGCGGGGGTATAAACTGTCCCTAACTCGGTGCATTCGGCAATATAGACCACTTTCGGTTGGGAATGATGCTCAAATCCGAAACCGTGGAGTAACGGCTCCAGCAGGGCAGGGGTGAGTTTTCCGTCGGGCGTGGCAATCTCTTTCAGCGCAGCTCCGCTCATAAACGCAGGTGCATTACATTCATCTACCGCAATATGCGCCGTTTGGGCAGCAAAAATGGAATGATAGGATTGGCAACAAGCCCGCATGGCAATCACATTGGCACCCGTACCGTTAAAGACCAAAAATGGAGAAGCGGTCTCTCCAAAAATTTCTTTCAGTTGTCGCACGGCTTCTGCCGTCCACAGATCATCTCCATACGCCGGAGCATGGTCGAAATTAGCCTTTTGAATGGCTTCCATCACTGCCGGATGAACCCCGGAATGGTTGTCACTCCCAAAACTTCTCATTCTTTGTTCCATTTTGCACAAATATTGTTTCGTTTAATACTATCTGTTATTGATGAGGCGAATAATCTTGTCGTGAATGTCGATATTATTCATTTTTCCTTGAAAATTATCGGCTCCGGGACCGAAAGAGAATACGGGAACATCAGCATTGGTGTGGTATAAACTGCTGAATAATACGTAATTAACAAGATATCTGGCTGCCTTTTCTTTTGAAAGATTATTGATTCTCGGCGATAAGGTCATACCTCCGCATTCGTGGTCGGCAGTAACAACCACCAACGTCTCCTGATTCGTCTTGGCAAAGTCATAAACAACCTTTATGGCACGGTCAAAGTCCAGGATTTCCTGTTTAAAGTATTTGTAATCATTCACATGGCAAGCCCAATCAATTTGGGAGCCTTCAATCATTAACACAAAACCCTGCGGATCTTTTGCCAATTTTTCCAATGCTTGGCGTGTGGCTTCTGCCAACCAATTGCCCCGCTTGGCAGCTTTGGGTGGCTTCTTTTCGGACAACAAACCAACGGTTTTCATATCTGTGGCTTTCAACAAATCTTCCAAACTATAGATAATTTGGTACCCTTTTCGTTCCAAACTGTCAATTAGATTGAGTTTGTCTTTCCTTTTATTGGGAAGAAAATTATTCAGATAGCCGCCCACAGCAAAATCTATATTGCTGTAAATAAACTGTTTAGCAATTTCTTCGTATTGATTCCTATTCGGTACGTGAGCGTAAAAAGAGGCGGGTGTGGCATCCGTCATGGCACTTGTTACCACAATTCCGGTTGCCATTTTTTGCTTAATTGCCCATTCCATCAGTGTTTCGTTGGCTGTGGAATCCCTGTTCAGTGCAATATATCCCTTTGTAGTTTTCTTTCCGGTGGAAAGTGCACTACCGCCGGCAGCAGAATCGGTGATGGAATCGCTTAAGCAATAGGTCATGGAGGTGCCGCGATAAGGGAATTGCCACAGCGCGCTGTTGGGGTTGAGATAATACAACGTATTGACTTGCGCCATTCCCATTCCATCGCCAATCATCAGAATAACATTTTTCGGTTTGTTTTGAGAAAAAGCATAAATAACTGCAATACAGCATATTATGCTTAATATTGTTCTTTTATTCATAAACGTTAATATTAATATCTAAATTTGCGTTGACTGCCATATTCATAGGCACCGATGTCGGGATTAGCATCTCGCGCATTACCGGTCAAGTCGGTATGAATGCTCAAACCTAATTTTCCGGCATCAATGGCGGGAGAGCCGGTGCGCAGGGTGAAGTCTTGTTGGGCATGATTGGTAAACAGCGGATCACTATTACGAATACAATTGATGAAGCAATCGAGTGCCTGCGAGTGGCGTATTAAACAGTTTTCCATTCTTGTATCCATTGTAACCTCTTCATTTTCATATTTATATACGATAATTTCATCTGCCATGGAGCCGTAAACAATACAGTTGGTGAGGGTGGTCGCGGTATTTCCGATGTAGTCGTGAACGCCATCGGAATAGGTGTTGCTGACGTATAGTGCGGGAAATTTGCGGACGGATTGTGAAAAATAATTGGCAATGGTCAAATGTTTGAGGTCAAAATCGC
>JALNYF010000077.1 GCA_023229985.1 Bacteroidales bacterium
CGATAGAGAATACGCCGGCACCGAGAGAAGCAGGCGGACCGGTAGCAACTGCAAGCACGGTAGAATGTGCAAGTTTAGCAACGGCACCGACCTTGCCAGTTGTAGAAGACGTTTGTGGCAATATCTTAGAGGCACCGGAACCGGTAGTCAGTGGTACTTATGTAGATTGTGAAGGTACCAAGATTTACACCTATACCTACGAAGATTGTTCAGGATTGCAATATGTATGGGCATATACCTACACAATAGACCGCACGACGGCACCGACGCAAATAGGCGAAGCGGTACCGACCGCAAGTACGGTAGAATGTGCAGATGCAGCAACGGCACCGACCACGTTGCCTGTTGTAGAAGACGTTTGTGGTAATATCTTAACGGCACCTGTACTGGAAGTCAGTGAAATACCTGCTTGTGAGGGTACTGTAACCTATACTTACACTTATACCGATTGTGCCAATCTTACATACAATTGGGTTTATACCTACACGATTTCTAATAATTTATATGTCGGTACAATATCATCCACAGGACAAACAATCTGTCAAGGTGAAGCTGCTGCTGAAATCGGTAGTGTAGAATATGGCTCTTCATGTAATATTGGTAGTCTTACTTATCAATGGGTATCTTCAACTGATTTAGTATCTTGGACCACTTTGGAAAATAGTAATTCTGCTACCTATACTCCGTTGAATGTACTTGAAACGACCATTTATCGAAGACAAGTAAAAGATGCATGTCATACATGGGGCTCTTCCAACGACTACACTATCACTGTTAATACTACTCCTGTTATTGCAAACCAAACTCCACCTGCCATTTGTAGCGGAACAGAATTATCACTTACTTCATTTGAAGGTACTAATACTATTCCAACTGGAACCACTTATACTTGGACAGTTCAAGACGACAACGCTAATTTGAATGAAACAGCTAATGAAACTGCTTCCGATGATTTCAGTGTACAACTTACCAATACCGTTGCTAATCAAGAAAATGCAGTTTATACCGTTACGGCTACTACACCTGAAGGTTGCCACGCTGATTTTACCGTTACCGTTACCGTTGCCCCGACATTGGATAATATTGCAGCTACTTCACCGCAATACATTTGCAGTGGTACGACATTGAATAATACGCTTACAGGTATTCCTGCAGACGGAATGACCTATAGCTGGGAAGCTCCGGAAGTTGATGTACAAGGAAGTGTAACAGGACTCGTATCAGGTAATAATGAAGCCTTTACCGCTTCTACATTAACGAATAATACATTGGCTCCTATCAGCTTCACTTATTCAGTTACTCCGACTTATACATATAATTCGTTATCTTGCTCTCGAGATCCATTTGAAATTGACGTTACCGTTGCTCCTGATTTGACACAAATCGTGGCTACCACTCAAACGATCTGCAGCGGAACCTCTTTTGAAGATGTAACTTTGCAGAATGTTCCTGCAGAAGGAATAACCTATAGCTGGACAGCACCGAGCGTAGAAAACATCACCGGTACCGCCTCAGGAGAAAATGCTGCAACGATTACTTGTGCCAATGACTTGGAAAATACATCACATGCGTCAATTGACGTAACCTATTCAATTACCCCGACTTATCATTTGGGTCTTGCAGATGAGTGTGTAGGTCAACCATTTAACTTCATAGTTACTGTTAATCCTGCTTTTGTAATCAATGAGGTTACCGCACAAACATTGTGCAGTGGTGATCACTCAACGGAGATAACTCTTTCAACAGATGTTACCGATGGAGAGGTTACCTATAGCTGGACGAACGACAATACGTCAACCGGTTTGGCTGCTTCAGGAAGCAGTGCAACCATTCCGTCTTTCGAAGCTGTTAATGATGGAACGTCACCGATTTCTTCTATCATCACCGCAACTGCCACTTATTCCTATCAAGGTGTAGAATGTCAGGCTACGAAGGAAATAACGATTACCGTTAATCCGAAAGCTACTTTGGTATTGACAAGTGGGACAGCTTCATCCACCATTTGCAATGGCGATGCTCAAACTATCGTTTATACTTATGGCGGTGGTGCTACCGGTGTTACCGTAACGGGAATCGCTGAGGGTAATTATACTGTTGATAATGTTGCAAAAACCGTTACTATCCTTACAGAAAATATTTCGGCAACCGCTCCTTATACGATTACTACGACCGGAAGCATTTCTCCTTGCTCTGAAGTTAGTGCAAACGAAACTATTACAGTTCATCAACGCCCAACAGCTGATATTAGTGGAACAACCGCAATCTGTGAAGGAACTTCGGTTGATTTAACAATAGCATTTACCGGTACTTTGCCAATTGAGTATACCCTGAGTGACGGTTCTACCACCACAATTCCTATTGGTACTACTTCTCCAATCACCATCACTCGCAGACCGGAAACTACAACTACTTACACGGTTACCGCACTTACTGATGCCAATTGTACAGCAATTGCTGCCGATATGACCGGAAGTGCCGAAATTACCGTTAATTCATTGCCGATTATACCGACAATTAACGCACCTGCAGAAATTTGTGAAGGTTCATCTTTTGATTTGGCTTCAGTTATGGAGACTATCACTTGGAACAACCAAACCGGCGATACTCGTACACAAACTTGGTGGAATTGCACGGAATTATTAGGTACATATAATCAATTTAGTAATGAAAATGTGTCTTATGCTGTTAATAACAATTACTTGTACCTTTCTGCTACCAATCAATGCGGAACCGTTTATAGCAATACCGTTCAGGTGGTAGTGAATGCAACACCGTCTGTTCCCGTTATTACAGGTGTTATTACTCTTTGCGCGGGTGAGTCATTTGAACCGACCACACCTACCGTAGAATGGAGACACTCTAATACAACAGATGTAGGTGGTATGTGGATGCACAGCAGCGCCTTCGATGGTCCATTCACAGAATTTACACCAGAAGAACTTGAACAATTCCCGATGGGTTATAATGGCTCTTTCTTAGTTTATGTAGCTCATAATAATTGCGGAAATACCTCAAGTACTCCGGTAGAAATTACGGTAAATGACAAGCCTTCATTGGGTGAGATCACCGCTCCGGTTGCTATCTGCGAAGGCAACGCTTTCACATTGCAGAATCCGACTGTTACGCCAAATCATACCGAAGGATATACCTCAGAATGGCAGTTATATGATGGTGATCAATATATCACTTTGATTAACAGCGAAATCCCGTATTCATACAACGGTAAACAAATCAGATTTGTTGCTACCAATGGCTGTGGTACCACGGAATCGGAAAACCTTACAGTTACCGTTAATGCCGCTCCTACTGTTGCTGACCTTACGGCTCCCGAACCTATCTGCTCCGGCAATTCGTTGACACTTACTACACCGGATATTACTACAAACGGGGAAGCGTTAATCGCTCAAGGTTGGCAATTGTCTGCTGATGAAAATTTTGGTTCTTACCAAGATTATACAGACGCAGTTTTGACATCCAATTCTAATGGCAAATATTTGAGATATGTAGCTCAAAATACTTGCGGCTCCGGTTATAGCGATATGGTTCAAATTACCGTTCACACACTTCCGACTATCGCTATCTCTACAAACCTTACTACTGACATCTGCCCGAATATCGGAACTTCCAACGTTGAAGTATCCTTAACCGGCCAAATTCCTTACACTGTTACTTCAAGCAGTACGTTAGAACACAGTTCGATTGATTATAACTATGCAATTGCCGACAATTATTTCGCTACCATTGCTTATACCATTCCTCCTGTATGTAACAGTACTTATGAAGTTGTTTTGAGTGTGATGGATGGTAACGGTTGCGAAGCTGCTGTTGAAGGTACTATCTTAGTGAATGACGTTACGTCTCCGGTGATTACGGGAACCATTGCACCTGTAGCCATTACCGGTTGCGAAGCGACTGAAATACCTGCTGCCGTTGCTACCATTGATGATTTAGAAGCTCTCTTAACCGGTGAAATTCACGGTATTACCGATAATTGCAACGGCACACTGATAGTTTCTTCTTCTGATGAAATAACAAATGCCGCATGCCCGATAGTAGTTACCAGAACCTATACCGTAACCGATGCTTGCGGTAATATCAGTGACGGAATTACACAAATCATTACCATTACAAAGGGAGACTTCACCATTCCGACGGTTACTGTTGCTTCTAATGTGAATTGTGCTGCCGATGCAGTGGCTCCTCACACAGTTGACAATATATTGCCGGTCGTTACCGATGCTTGTGGCATAGCTTTGGATTATTCTTATTCCGAGGAAACTTACCAAGGCGGAACGTATGACGGCTGTACAGGGACCATTACCTATTATTACACATACACTGATTGTGCCGAACATACACATGATTGGACTTATACTTATACCGTGACCAATTTGTTTGATGCCGGTGCAATTGTTGAAGCAACAGAAACAGTATGCTCGGGTGGCGACGCACAAACTATCGGAAATAGTCGCAGCGCTGACGGCTGTGAAAATACGACAGTTGCTTATCAATGGCAATATTATACGGAGGGTGGTGCTTCTTGGATAGATATTACCAATGCTACCGCACAATCTTATCAACCGACCGGCTTGACTGAAACTACTTTTTTTAGAAGATTGGCTAAAGATAATTGCCACGAATTGACTGCTTCTACCGGTGTTTACAATGTTATTGTTAATCCCGACTTGCAAATTACCTTTGCTACCGATGACGCAATGATTTGCTACGGTGCCGATTATACCATGTCTGTTGTTGCCGGCGACGGTATTACTCCATACAATTACGTTTGGGAATCTTCTGCCGACAATGCTTCTTGGTCAACTGTATCTACTGCTGCAAGTGAATATACAGCTACCGGTGTTACGGCTCAGACCTATTACAGATGTACGGTTAGCGGTGTGGACGCTTCCGGTTGCGCTTCTGCTCAACATACATTTACCGTTAGCGTGTATGATGTTATGACTGCCGGCGTAATTAGTGGCACACAAGATATTTGCTATAACACTACTCCGGTTGCATTTACCAGCACGACAGAGGCTACCGGTGGAAATAACTCTCATTACGAATGGCAATACTCCACCGCTCCGGATGAGTGGATTACCATCGCAGATGCTACCGCAGCAACATTTGCACCCGATGCTTTGACTACTACCACACAATATCGCAGAGTTTATACCGGCGATTGCGGAACCGTTTATTCTAATCAGATTACCGTTTTTGTTAATGCTTTGCCGACCGTAGCAGTTACGGAAGCTCCTTCCGTAGCCATCTGTGAAGGTGACGAAACTACCTTACACGCTACCGGCGCAGTAACGTATGAATGGTCTAATGAAACGACAACTGCCGATAATACGGTTTCTACTGCCGGCGAGTACGTTGTTACCGGTACCGATGAAAACGGCTGTCAAAATACGGCGACTGTTACTGTTGTTGTGAACGAAAATCCGACGGTTATTATTTCTAATACTCCAAATAGTACCTCTGTTTGTGCTGCTACTGACATGACTTTTGAGGTTTCAGTAACACCTGAACAAGTTGAATATCAATGGTATTTTGATAATCATCCTATTCCCGATGAAGTAGCAAATGCCTACTCTAAGACTAACTTGGGTACTGGTAATTCAGGATCTTATTGGGTAAGAGTTACTGACCCAACTACAGGTTGTTATACCATTTCTGATGCTATCATATTGACCGTTAATGAATTGCCTGCTGTAACTGTCACCTCTAATCCGGTGTTATGTCATGGTCAATCCAACGGCTCTATCGACTTGGTTATTGCTTCCGATCATCCTGATTATAGCTGCACTTGGACCAATTTTGGAACCACAGAAGTTGCTTTCGATAATTCGGTTTACTCCACTTCCTTAGCAGACTTGAGTGCCGGCACTTACCATTACACCGTTACCGATGCCAATGAATGTGCTGTTGAAGCTGACGTTATAGTTGAACAACCGGAAGCAACCATCGCGCTTTCATTTGTTGATAATAACATTGAAAGTTGCTATGGCACAGGCACAATTGGAGTAACCGTAGAGGGAGGTACTGCAGAATTTACATACACTTGGTATATGGATAGCAACGAAATTGCCGGTGCAACTTCGAGTACTTATGAATTGAGTGACGTATCCGTTGGAACTCACACCTTCACTGCAATGGTTGTGGATGCGCTCGGTTGCGACGCAAGTACTAATGATGTTGCCACCGTTTTGATTCATCCGTCTTATGAAATCCATCGAGAAGTGAACATCTTGAATGGAGAGACATACACCTTCGAAGGTACTGTTTATCAAGCAGGTGACATAATAGAACTACACTTATTTACCAATACAATTGGTTGTGATAGCGTGATTTATACACATGTGGTTGCTTTTGATTTGGGAATTAATTTTGCTGAAACGGTTACAACAACCCAATCAACCTATTCTCGTCGATATGCCATGACTCCGGGTCCTTGGTCCAAAGATACAATTGTAGCCGAATTAGGAGAAGCTAAATCATTCTATGCTTATGTTGTTCCTACCGATGAAACTACTTGGGACAATGAAAAAGTGGATATGCGTTATGAAATCTATTATAATGATGTATTGATTGATGTATTCGCTGATTATGTATCTGAATTCAAGATATCTACTTATTACGATAGAACTCGTGCATATTTCGGCTTCCCGTTGAATGAATCCGTTGGTGAAATTCCCGCCAATACATACAAATTCCAATTGTCTGACAATGCTGCCGTTAAGCGTTTCAACTACTTTAACTTCCTTGCTTTTGAGAATATCCCGAACCGCGTTGATTTTACATTCGCTCTTCCGGGCACTTACACCATCAAATTCAAACTTGAAAAACGCGTAGGTGGTGTTGCCGGTACACCGTGGCTGTCAATTTACAATCCTCAATTTGTTGGAAGACAATATGGTCCGCTCTTGGGAGGTTATGGTAACGTTCCCGATACACAAGAGATCATCGCAGCTCGCAATTTGACGGTTGTTATTAATCCGACTTTCGAGCCGTCAGCTGCTCCGCACATTCCGATCTCCATCAGCGATTACACCGAAACACCGGCTACCGTTGAAACTTACCCGAACCCCGCTAACAATAAGTTGAACGTAGTTCTTACCGGAATGGACGGCATTACCTCCATCACTATCACCGATGCAACCGGACGAGTAATCGAAACCATCGAAGCCAACATCTTGGATAATGAAACCATTATCACCAATGATGTTAGCAAATACGCTCAAGGAATTT
>JALNYF010000029.1 GCA_023229985.1 Bacteroidales bacterium
GGATTATCAATATCCTATAACTGTATATATGGATAAAATCGCCGCATAGATTTTTCAGCGCGGAATTCCGCTCCGGCTACGCCTCCGCTCCATTCCGCACTGAAAAATCAAAAAATGCAACAAAAAAATTAAATGTATGAAATAAAAATGTAATTTTGCAATGTCAAACCAGCAAGGACTAATCACCTTCACTTTGAATAAAAATGGTCTAAAGAATGGGACGCATAATAAAATTATTCGATTAGGAATGAATTTAGTTAGTTAGTTAATTAATTAACTGATATACAAATAAATAAAATTGTAAAAAATAAAATAAAAAGAATTATTATATTAAAATTTATTGTAAATTTGCTGCTGTATTTTCAAGTAATATTAACGGACTTCGTATTATTTGAGAATGCAAAAATGAAAATTAGTAATAAATAGAAGTCCCCTATAGTATTTTGTAATATAAATAATTGGGATTATGAAGAAATTTTTTTTAGTTTTGTTATTATGCTCTATTTCATGGGGTGCAAATGCGCAGCTAAAGGTTTCTACTTATGGCAATGTCGGTATTGGAACTACTACACCACAATATAAATTTGATATTAATTTGGGAACAACTGATGCTTTCCGCATTCATACTTGGACAGATGCTTATTTTGATAATTCCGGAGATTACGGTGCTTTATGTCTTTATCCTTATATGGATTATTACCTGCAATTAGGGAAGTCCAATCATAAAATTGGACAATTGTGGGTGACCGAAGTAAACAGTATGTGGGTATGGGAAACTTCTGATATGCGTTTCAAAGAGAATATTCGTCCAATCGCAAGTCCTTTACAACGAGTTAAGCAGTTGAATGGTATTCAATATACTATGAAATCCGATAATTTTTTAGGTTTCCCAAATGAACAGAAAGAAAGATATATGAGCAACGATTTCGGTTTTATTGCTCAAGACTTGCAACGTGTTTTCCCTGAATTAGTTGTCGCTGATAACGATGGTATGCTGGGTGTAAAATATACACGTCTTGTACCTATTTTGGTTGAAGCAATCAAAGAGCAACAAGAGATTATTGATAGCCTTAAAGAAGATAATCATCAAAAATTGTTACTTTTAGAAACAGAACTTAACGAATTAAGAACATTAATAAACTCTAATGATAATATTCAACATCAAGAATCTTTGAATATTCAGAATTTCTCTAATACTAATAGTGAAAATCAGGGACTACAAGTTTTTCAGAACAGCCCCAATCCTTTTAATACAATTACTACAATTCAATGTTATGTTCCTTCCAATATGCAAAATGTAAAATTATGTGTTTATGATATGCAAGGCACTCAGCGTAAGTGTATTCCCGTGCAGTCACATGGAGCTTTATCTATACAAATTGAAGCAGGAGAATTGTCGTCAGGAATTTACATATACTTGTTACAAAGCAATGGAACCGTAAGTGAAGCTAAACAAATGATAATAACCCAATAAAAAATCACAGATTATGAAAAGAATAATGCTTTTATTATGTATAACTATGACAGTTCTTGTCATAATTCCGGTTTCTTGTGAAAAAGAAGAAAAAGAAGAAGAAATATCGTCAAAACCGGCACGCGTGCCGGTGGACTATAGAGATAAATGGTGCGGGGCTTTTTATTGTGATGCGAAACAAAAAAGAATAGATGTAGCTAAAGTTGCCAATACGGATAGTTGCATAACTTTCAGCGGCACTGGTTCTGGTTCTATTATTGTAAACGAACAAGGGTATTTCGAAAAGTCGAATTATGCAATGATAATAACAGACGGACATTGTACAGGGGATTCTCTTTATTTCAATCAATATAGTTATAGTCCGGGAGGTTCCCCCATTGAAAGAAAGTACGCTTGTCGAAGATTACCTGATAACTTGTTACCTTATATACATTGAAAAAGATTTATTTGATTTTATTATTGTTCGTTTTTGTTTTCGCAGTTCAAGCGCAACACCCGCAACAAGACCCCAATTGGGCTGTTAATTTCATTGATAGTTTCAACACTATTAATACCAATCATTGGTATATAGAAACGGGCGTAAGACAAGCCGGCACACCCGGAGAAGACCTTGCATGGCATTCTGCGGAAAATGTTTACTCTCAAGAAGGACAATTGAGATTGCAGATTAAAAGGGATACTATGGTTCATAGTGATTGCACGTATAATAATCATCAGGAAGGGACTCACTATTTTTCTTCGGGTTCAATCATAACACATAATGTATATCATTACGGATATTATGAAATTTATGCAAAACTACCTGCCGATACAGGCTATTGGTCTTCTTTTTGGTTGTGGAGTTCTGATAATGCCGCAATGTGGGAAAATGAAATTGATGTGATTGAAGCTTTGGGCTACCACCCTGATACTGTAATAGGCAATATTCATTGGTTGTACCAAATAAAAACAGATACCTCTTATTCGCATTTTTGTGGCTTGATGTCCGATTATCATTGGTATGGAATAGAATGGAACCAAGATAGAATTATATGGTACTTGGATAGGAAAATTGTACGACAGATAAGAAATACCGCAGATGGATTAAATATTTGCCACCCAATGAAAATTATACTAAGCGTGGGGCTTGATCAATATATTGACGAAAATAGTGTATTGTTTCACACTTTTATCCCTAATAGTATGTTCGTTGATGAGTTAAATGTTTACCGATTGAAATGCGATTGTTCAAAAATTGTTAATGAAATATACAATTTCTCTACTTTTCAATATGGTGTAAAAAAATATATAAAACTATCGGGAGTAACACAATTACCTCAAAATGGAAATATCAGCCTGAGGGCAAAAGAGTATATTGAACTTAGAAATGGCTTTGAAGTCCCCTTAGGAACAGCGTTTTATGCAGATGTAAATCCTTGTCAGTGATTTACATCTAAAACCTTTATATCACCTCCACACACCCTTTCTTGATATACTTCTTTCCGGTTTCGCTAACATATTGAATAACATATTGATACGTTCCAATCGGGCAACGGCGACCTTGATAAATTCCATTCCAGCCTTTGGCAACGGAGGTGGTTGAAAACAGTAACTCGCCCCACCGGTTATAAATGGCTATTTGATAATCGCGGAGTTGTTCCGGTTTGTTTATTATGCGTCCCATTAATTAGACCATTTTTATTCAAAGTGAAGGTGATTGGTCCTTGCTGGTTTTAACATTGCAAAATTACATTTTTATTTCATACATTTAATTTTTTTGTTGCATTTTTTTGATTTTTCAGCGCGGAATGGAGCGGAGGCGTAGCCGGAGCGGAATTCCGCGCTGAAAAATCTATGCGGCGATTTTATCCATATATACAGTTATAGGATATTGATAATCAAGACTTTGATGCGGTCGGCGATGGTTGTAAAATTTAAAATATTCAGACAACCCTTTCCACAAGTCGTGGCATTTTTTACACGGATTCAAATATACATATTCCTATTTTACACTCCGCCACAATCGTTCAATGAAGATGTCGTCCAAAGCACGTCCACGACTATCCATGCTAATTTTTATATCATTGATTATCAATAAATTGACATATTCGCTTGAAGTGAATTGACTGCCTTGGTCACTATTGATAATTTCCGGCTACCGTGCGTAGCAATGGCATCGGCGATTACAGAGCAACACCATTCAGCCGACATCGTGTTACTCAAACTCCAACCGACAACATAGCGGGAATACACGTCAATAATGGCAAACAGATACATAAAACCGTGTGACATAGGGATGTAAGTGATGTTCAATTCCCAAACTTGATTGCTGCGAGTAATATTGAGTCCTTTGAGCAAATATGGAAATTTATAATGCTCCCAAAAATTTAGGACAACGGTTAAAGTGATTATCTTTGCACAAAATTAAAAAAGATGAACAATTCAAAGAAAACTATAATACTGCCACATTTTAAGACTAGTAGCTAAGCTAAAAACGTGTATTAACCCAAATTAAAAGCGAGCAAAAAATTACCTCTAACCACCTCATTTTCAAAAATAATTCCTATCTTTGCCCTCAAATTCGTTTCGCTATGAAAAGCACAAAAAACGATAAAATTAAAGAAATAAACATCACTCCGTCGCACGGGCGTTCGCGCGGGGGCACCACCTCTCACTCCTCAGCAAACAGTTCCATAGAAATGCTATCGGCAAAGAGCTTGCCGGAATAGCTGAGAGTCAATTGATTATCTCTTAAAATATAATGGGAAGGATTTACTTTTTGCGATAGTTTGGAAAGCAGAAATCCGCGCTTTTCGGGACCAAAAAGCGCGGAAATTTCATTCAAGTGAATGCCTTCACGGGTGCGCAACCGCAGCAGAACATATTCATCGTACCGATTATTTTGGGAGAGAATTTCCGTTTCTTCGTAAGGTTGTCCGCTTGTGATGCCGTCAATATATTGTTGCAAATGTGCGACATTCCATTTTCGCGAAGCACCGTTAAAAGAGTGTGCCGACGCTCCGATTCCCAAGTAGGGCACCGATTGCCAATAAGCGGAATTGTGTTTTGAAATCCAGCCGTTGCGACAAAAATTGGATATTTCGTACTGCTCAAAACCGGCTTTTTCCGTCATTTCAATCAAGATGGCATAATCGCGTTCGGTCATCTCATCTTCAGGCAGATAACGTTGTCCAGCCCGCACTCGACGCGCCAACAACGTATTTTCCTCTACCGTAAGCGAATATGCGGATAAATGTTGGATGTCATAGTCTGATGCAGTTTGTAAATCCTGTCGCCACATGTCCGCGCTGCGATAGGCAATGTCGTAAATTAAGTCAATGGAGATATTCTCAAACCCCGCGGAAAATGCATTTTCTATCGCTTTTTTTGCTTCTTTCCCCGTATGCCGACGATTCAATAAGGAGAGTATTTCGTCATTAAAAGATTGTACGCCGATACTTAATCTATTAATTCCCAATGATTTAATATCTTTTAAGTAGGATGGTGACAGCTGTTCGGGATTGGCTTCGAGCGTAAATTCCAATGTGGGTGCAAAGTGGTAGTAGCGTCTGATCGACTGCAAAATATTGTCCAATTCCTCGCGGTTGCACAACGAGGGCGTGCCACCGCCAAAATAGAGAGTAGAAATCATATTGTCCGGCAAGTAGTTGGCAGTCAGCTCAATTTCGCGGGTTACGGCTTGCCAATATGTTTCTTTCAACTGTTCAGAAGCGACGGAGTAAAAGTTGCAATAGACACATTTTTGTTTACAGAAAGGGAAATGAATGTATATACCGTTCATCATCAGATCATTAATTCTTTGTATGATAGAATAGAAATCCGATATATAAACGTGCACCATCGGCATAATCGCTTGGGGCATGCAGAACATTAAACACATAATCGATTTTGGCAATGAGATGCATTCGTGGCGTGAGGGCGTATTCGACACCCACGAACGGCGTCAGGAGCAAGCAGCCGAATTTTCGATACATGATGCTCTCTTCTGCTGCAAAATCAGAAGATACAGCTTTGATATAGAAGATATTACGCACACTTCCACCACCAATGATGCCGCCGGTCATCAAAGTCCATTTCTTGAATTGCCACGAGCAATCTGCCAAAATTCCACCCCAACCCAATGACCATCTGTTTTTTTCTTTACCGTAAATGAGATGGCTCACACCGCCCTCCATGCCTATGCGCGCGTGCTTGCCGAGATGAAAGCGAAGGGCACCGCCAATTCCGAAAGGAACACCCCTGTTCGTAATAGATTTTATTGCCTCCCCTTGCATATCATAAATCGTGAAACTATTGCCCGACAAATAGCCGGTGTGCAACATCATACCACCGGAAAATCCACGATAAACAGCAGCCGTATCAGATTGCGCTTTAACATAATATGTTGAAAAACAACATATTAATATTAAGACAAATATCTTGTAAGTATGCAATGTTTTTTCCATTTATCGTTATTTGAATAAAAGTCGTGCGTTATTTGAAGTCTTCTCGGAAGTTCTTTCTTTCCGCCAAAATGATTACAAAAATATATCCAATTAGTAAACAAGTGTTTACAACCATCTTCAAGGAAAAGTTCTCGATGGGCAAAAAAGTACTTCCATAGTAGATGGCGACGGCGGCGGCGATGGAGAACAAAATTTTGCCGATTTGATAATTCACGTGATAATATTTTTGTCCCAGAATATAGGAGAGCACCATCATGCAGAAATAGCAGGCGAAAGTTGCCCAAGCCGAGCCGAGATATCCTATCACCGGAATTAGTAAATAGTTCAGTCCCAGCGTAATGGCGGCTCCGATCAATGCAATATAGGCTCCGAAACGGGTTTGTCCCGTTAGTTTATACCAAATCGAAAGATTGTAAAAAATTCCCAAGAACAGATTGGCTAACAGCAAAATAGGGACAACCACCAATCCTTGATGATATTCGGGCCCCACGAAATATTTTACAATATCAATATAAAGCATGATGCCGAGGAACATGACTGCGCAGCATAGCACAAAGTATTTCATAACGACGGCGTAAGTAGCTTTGGCATCGGCATCTTTCGATTTGCTAAAGAAAAACGGCTCTGCTGCGTACTTGAATGCTTGTATGAAAATGGTCATCATAATGGATATTTTGTAGCACGCGCTATAAATACCTACCTGACTTTGAGCAATTTCCGCCGGTGAGAGATTCTTAAGAAGCACCCTGTCCATGGTTTCATTCACTATGCCGGCTAAGCCTAAGATGAGGAGCGGGAAGGCGTAAGCGAACATCTTTCGCCAAAGTGACCATGAAAAAGTGACCCGAATTTTAAAAATGTCGGGAGCGAGCATCACCAAGGTGACAATACTTGCTGCCAAGTTGGCGATAAAAATATAGCCGACTCCAATTTCGGGGTCGTAAATGGTGTTCAGAAATTCTGTTGCAATGCCGTTTTTAAGCAGATAGGGGCAAAGCAGGAGGAAGAATAAATTGAGAAGAATATTAACTAAGATATTGGTAATCTTAACGACAGCAAATTTTACAGCTTTCATTTGCAAGCGCAAACTTGCAAAAAAGATGGAGGTCAGCGCGTCGATGCTGATAATGATAGCAATCCACGTGATGTATTCGGGGTGGTTGCCGTATTGCATCCAGCCGGCAATTGGTTGAGCAAAGCAACTGCACAGCACGGAAAAAATGACGGATGTGGTAAAAAGGGAAACGATGGCAGTGGAGTAGCATTTGTTTTTGTATTCGTCTATTTGCGAAAAACGGAAAAAAGCGGTTTCCATTCCGTAGGTTAAGATGACGACGAACAAGCTGACCCATGCATATAATTCCCCGACGATGCCGTATTGTGCGGGTTGGAAGAGATAAGTGTGAAGTGGGACTAATAAATAGTTGAGCAATCTGCCCAGAATGGTAGAAAACCCGTAAACTGCAGTTTGACCGACTAATTTTTTGATTGATGGCATGTATGGAGGGACTTATTACACGTATTTTTCTCCGAAATCAATCTGAACATCGTTCACGTATTGGCGGATTTGCTGTTCATTTTCTTTTTTGCAAATAAGCAGAACATTATCATTATCAACCACGATGTAATCGTCTAAACCTTGGAGAACAACGGCTTTATTTTTTGGAACATTGATAATGCAATGTTTGGTATTGTAGGTTTTTACTTTATTACCTGCGATGAGGTTGAAGTCTTCATTTTTTTTACTAATGTCATATAAAGAGCCCCATGTTCCCAAGTCTGACCAGCCAAAGTCGGCAGCATAGACGCATACGTTGTTGGCTTTTTCCATTACGCCGTAATCGATGGAAATATTACGACATATTTGGTAGGTAGTTTTAATAAAATTAGTCTCGTTTGGGGTATTATAAAGACCTTCTCCTTGTGCGAACAAATCATTTACTTCGGGGAGATATTTTTCAAAAGCGGTTTGAATTTCTTTTAGGGACCACATAAAGATGCCGGCATTCCACAGAAATTCGCCACTTTCCACGAATTGCTTGGCGACATCCAATTCCGGTTTTTCTGTAAAAATTTTGACCGGATAGATGGAGGGAAACTCGTTTTGGACTTGTTCTTCTTTATACTGAATATAGCCATAGCCGGTATTGGGAAACGATGGGCGGATCCCGATGGTCAATAACTTAGGATGATCCTTTACAAAGTTTAACCCATTGATAATCACTTTTTCAAAAACATTTTCTTTTAAAATGATATGGTCTGACGGGGCTACTACGATGATGGCATTTGGATTTTTTGCTTTGATTTTGTAATTGGCATAAGCGATACAGGGGGCTGTATTGCGGCGTGCCGGTTCCAATATGATCTGTTCATCGTGCAGTTCGGGGAGTTGGGTTTTTACCAAATCTGCATAGATGTAATTGGTAATCACGTATATATTTTCCTTGACACATATTTTTTCAAATCGGCGGAAAGACTTTTGTATTAAAGAAGTTCCGTCGTCTAAGATGTCGATAAATTGTTTGGGAGTATGCGAACGACTCATAGGCCAGAAGCGTGTTCCTACGCCGCCTGCCATGATAATGCAATAGAAATCTTTATTCATAATGGATGATTTTATTAAAAATACATCTATGAAACGAAAAAGTTCGAGAAAAATTTTATCCGCACTTGGAATAAGAGCAATTTGAGCAGGTCAGGCAGCCCTCTTTAAATTCCATTGTATTCTCTTGGTGGCAGTTGGGACAGATGGCACTTTTCGCTTTTGTTCCGTCTTTGATGTATTTTTTCAGGGAGCGAATGATGCCGTTTTTCCATGAATTGATGGAATCTTCTTTATAATTCAGTCCCGAAATGATATTGACGATGCTTTCTAATGGGATATTGTGGCGCAGGAGTGCCGAAATCATCTTGGCGTTGTTCCAAAATTCGGGGTTAAAGCAGCGCGACAATCCTTCAATCGTAATTTTATAACCGTCTTTATCTTGATATTGAAAGTCGTAGGATTTGGTTCCGTCTTCTTGCCGTTTTTTGATGATGCTTCCGCGTTCCACCCAGCTGGGGAGGGGAAGACGATCATCGTCGGTTTTGCCGGTAAATATTTCGTAGGGGGTGCCGTCGTTACGCAGTCCGACGAAAGCGACCCACGATTCGTTGTTATTTCTAAAGCGGATTACGTCGGCTTTCAGTTCGCGGGGGCGTTTCGTGTTGGGTAGTTCCTCTTGTTTAGTTTTGGGGGTGGTAATGGTGTTGAGAACGCCGTCGCGCGAGCCTTCGCGATAGACAGTCAGCCCTTTGCAGCCGCATTCCCAAGCTTTTTGATAGAGTTGTCCCACTGTTTCTTGCGTTGTGTTTGCCGGCAGATTGATGGTTACGGAGATGGAGTGGTCAACCCATTTTTGGATAGAGCCTTGCATTTCCACTTTTTTCAGATAGTCGGTATCGTTTGCCATTGCTTTGTAGTAGGGCGATTTTTCCACAATGGTGTTGATTTCCTGAATGGATTTATACGAAAAGTCGGAAGTATCGTAGCCGTTAATTTCCGCCCATTGCAAGAATTTTTGATGGAAAACGAGGTACTCTTCGAAGAAGTCGCCATTTATATCGCGCACGGCTTGACGATTATTCATGTCATTGGGATTTACTTTTCTTCTTCGTTTATAGACCACATTAAAAGCCGGTTCGATGCCGGAAGTGGTTTGTGTACAAATACTTACACTTCCTGTTGGGGCGATGGTGAGCAAGGCGATATTGCGTCTGCCGTAGCGTACCATTTCGTCATAAAGTTTCGGATCGGCGGCTTTCAGGCGGAGGATGAACGGATTTTGACGTTCTTTGGCACTGCTATAGACGGGGAAGGCGCCGCGTTCTTTTGCCAAGATAACGGAAGAGTGATAGGCTGCCAACGCCAAATGTTTGTGGATTTCTGTAGAAAAAGCATTGCTATGGGGGGTACCGTATCGAATATTCAGCGCAGCAAGCATATCTCCCTCTGCGGTGATACCCAAACCGGTACGCCTTCCCTTTAGCGATTGCTTTTTAATTTTCAACCATAATTCCTTTTCAACACGCTTGATGTCATCGCTTTCGGGATCTTGCTCAATCTTCTTAAGAATCTGATTGATCTTCTCGATTTCCAAGTCGATGATGTCGTCCATCAGGCGTTGAGCATAATGCACGTGTTTTTTAAAAAGGGACATGTTGAAAGTCGCTTTGTCCGTAAAGGGGTTTTCTACGTAACTGAACAGGTTAATGGCTATCAAGCGGCAACTATCGTAAGGACAAAGCGGAATTTCGCCGCATGGATTGGTGGAAACGGTTTTGAAACCTTCATTTTCGTAACAGTCGGGAATGGCTTCACGATGGATGGTGTCCCAGAAAAGGACCCCGGGCTCGGCGGATTTCCAAGCGTTATAAATGATTTTGTTCCACAATTTGCGGGCATCGATAGTTTGGGTAACTTTAGGTTTATCAGAATGAATGGGGTATTGTTGGTGATAGGGAGTGCCATTTTTGACACACTCCATAAATTCATTATCAATTTTTACGGATACGTTGGCACCGGTAATTCTGCCTTCTATCATTTTCGCATCGATAAAATTCTCAGCATCGGGGTGTTTGATGGAGATGGAGAGCATGAGGGCACCGCGTCTGCCGTCTTGGGCAACTTCGCGAGTGGAGTTGGAATATCTTTCCATAAAAGGAACGACTCCGGTGGAGGTAAGCGCGCAGTTTTTGACGTTGCTACCGCCCGGGCGGATGTGTGAAAGGTCGTGCCCCACGCCACCGCGCCGTTTCATCAGCTGCACTTGTTCCTCGTCCATTTGCATAATCCCGCCGTAGGAATCGGATTGTTCGCCGTTACCGATGACAAAACAGTTGGATAGTGAGGCAATTTGATAAAAATTGCCGATTCCTGCCATAGGGCTGCCTTGCGGAATAATATATTTAAAATCTTTCAACAATTCAAATATGGTATTCTCACTCAGCGGATTTTGGTATTTATTTTCAATACGTGCAAACTCCTTGGCAATACGATGGTGCATATCGTCCGGCGTTGCTTCCAATAAATTCCCGTTATTGTCTTTGAGCGCGTATTTGTCCAACCATACGCCGGCTGCTAACTCATCACCATGAAAATATTGAACCACATTTTGAAAAATATCCTTTTTGTTATAAGTCTGTTGAGGTTCAATTATCGACAGTTGTGCCTCTTTCCCTGTTGGAATGGGTTGGTCGGCAACGGAGACGAACAAGTCGTTAGTATCCCGTTGTGCAACAATTTTCGATTTTTTTTGAGGTGCGGCAGTAACTTTTTTTAATTGCTCTTCTCTACGTGAAAGTAGCATCTTTTCCTGTATTGTTTTCTCCTGAATTTCTGAATTATTTTCGGCAACTGCTGAACTGCTCAAAAACGAAAAAAGATCCTCCATAATATATTAACTTTATTGTTTCCAAAAGTACAAAAGACAACATTTCTTCCAAATATTGATAGCGTAATCGAGTGAGTTTAACTCTAACTTGTTGATAATGAGTATTTATTAAAAAAAGAAGTGGTGTCAGAACACGAGCACTAAAATAATTTTATTATTTGAACCGAAAACTATTTTTGAAGTTTCTTTTCAACAAAATAGCGTTAGTATTTTTTTAAATTGATTATTAATTAATTACAATTTTTTATTCTCAAACTTTGAAATAAAATAGGTTATTTAATAACTTTTTTTATATAGAAAGTGAAAAAAAATACACTCTTTCATCTATTTTTTGAGGTCGATTGAATTGTTTTTAATAAAAATAAATGAAAACTCATTTATTTAAAAAAAAATATTATTTTTGTCACTTCAATTTAAAAAGTAAAACAGATTGATTATGAAAATATTTCGTATCCTTTTTATTGTAGCAGCATTGCAGCTAACATTTAGTATAAACAGTTCATTACAAGCACAAAAGTTAAAGCCAGATGATGTTCCGGGGAGCATTTCCCAATCATTTGCTTCTGAATATCCAAGTGCAAAACTGATGAGTTGGAGTTTGGAAAACGAAACTTATGTTGCATCTTTCAAAGATGATGGCTCCGATGGAAAAGCTTTTTTCAAGAATGACGGAACATGGATAAAAACTACCTACGACATTCCCAAGACCGAAATACCATCAAACATAATGGATTATGTGACCAAGAATTATCCCAATTATGAGATTTCGGTTTGCAACTTGCAAGAAACACCCACCGTGCGTACTCATTACTATTTGGAAGTTCGTTTCCCGGAAGTTGGTTCCAAGGATACTCCTTCTATATTAACATTCAATTATATAGGCGAGTTATTGAAAAGAGAAGACCCTGCCGGCTTTGTATTGAGAACCGATGCCCCCGGGCAAACTACCCCGGCCGAACCTGCCGAGAAACCTCAAAAACCTAAAAAAGAACCAGTGAAGAAAAATACGGAAGTAACCGATAATCAAACACAAACAGACGAAAAACCTGCTCCGAAAGAAGAAACTGTTCCCGCAAAAGAAAAGAAAGCACCCAAAGAGAATAAAAAAGATAAGAAGAATATAGAAGCCCCCGCAGACCCATGGGCAAAATATGCTGTGAACGAAAGTACTGTCCCTGTGATAGTTGCTAAAATGCTAAAGAAAAAAGCTCCGAAAACTACCGACCTGAATTGGTTCCTTATCGGTGAAACTTATGTGGCTAAATGCTTGGTGCGCGAATTACCCACCGAAGTCTATATCTCCAAAAAAGGGGCTTGGAAAAAAACGATCTCTTATATGCTTGAAGAAAGAGTTAGTAGTGTCTTTAAAAAACACCTGGACACCTATTATAAAGGTTATAAATTCAACAAAGCTTATAAAGAATTGCGTGCCGATAAGAAAAATAAAGTCTATATCGAGTTTTACGAAAAGAAAAATTGGAAAAAGAAAATCCCGACCGGTGTGCTTTTTGATGATAAAACCCGCAAATTAATCCGCAATGTTGACCCCAATTTTGAAACTTTTGAAGACCCCGACCTTTTCGTAAATACCGAACCCACGGCCGAAGATGCGGAAGCCTCCATTGAAGAACTCCCGGAAGCCATCAAATCATATATCTCTTCCAACTATCCTTCCTATAAATATCGTGATTATACTACCGAAACCGATGCCGACTTAGGAGAAATCTACAGAATTGAAATCGAATCCACCGGTACCAGCTATATTATCCTCTATTTTGATAATACCGGCAAATTCCTTAAAAAAGAGGTGGAAGATGGCGTTCAAACCGTAAAATCTTACGGCGACTACGAAGAAATTGAAGTTCCTGAAAAAGTAATTAATGCCTTTAAAGCAAAATACCCGCGCGTGGAATCTGCCGTCTGGGACGAAGATTTGAACGAGAATTATAATGTTCAATTCACCGGAACCCGCGGCAAGGAAATGTGCGTTATCAGCCCCAACGGTGAAATATTGGAAGTTCTCTACTTCCTCGAAATCGCAAAACTAATCCCCGAAATCGAACAATATTTAAGCACCAACTACAAAGGTTGCGATATTCTTCAATATTATTCGGTTAAAAAAGGCGACCAAAACCTCTATAAGTTGGTAATTATGCCGAAAAAATCAAAATTTGCCAAATATTTGTGGTTTACCTCTGCTGGCGTTTTTGAAATGGAAGAAAAATAATCTCGGAATGAATTATATCGAAATAAAAATTGTTTTTTCGGAAGCCGAACCATGGAAAGATATTTTTACCTCTCTGTTAGGCGATGCCGGATGCGACAGCTTCATGGATGGAGAAGATGAAAATACCCTTCTTTGCTACATCAAGCAGGATTTGTACGATGAAAATACCATTTGTGAGATTTTGGAAAATCACTCTTTTGATGTAACTCTCCATTTTACTACTCAATTCATTCAGGAACAAAACTGGAATGCTGTCTGGGAATCCAACTTCACGCCGGTTTTCATTACCGACCATTGCTATGTGCGCGCTCCATTTCACGAACCCCGCCCCGATATCCGTTACGAAATCGTAATAGAACCGAAAATGTCTTTCGGCACCGCCCATCACGAAACTACAGCCTTGATGATTGAGTTCCTGCTCGAAGAAAATTTGAAGGGAAAATCAGTCTTGGATATGGGCTCCGGTACCGGAATCTTGGCGATCCTGGCACACCAAAAGGGCGCAACACCCATTACTGCCATTGATAACGACAAATGGGCTTATGAAAACAATATCGAGAATAACGAAAGAAACCAAACTACCGATATCGAAGTGAAACTGGGCGATGCAACCGCTATCGGAGACCAAATATTCGAGGTGATTATTGCCAATATTAACCGTAATATCTTATTAAATGATATGCCATTTTATGTAAAATCTTTAAAATCAGGCGGTATTATTTTCTTTAGCGGTTTTTACGCAGGACACGATTTGGAGGCAATTCGTGCCAAAGCCGAATCCCTTGGTCTGATTTTTCAATGTTATAAAGAAAAAAATAATTGGGTTGCTGCCAAGTTTGTCAAAGCCTAAGTGAACTACAATAATATTGTATTGTTAATCATATATTCTCTTACCAAAATATATCATCATGAAAAAGTTTTTCTTTCTTTTATGTTGCGTCACCCTTATCGTATCTTCCTGCAAAGATCCGATGACCGTTCAATTTGATAATGCTTCGCACGGACAAGCCGCCGAGGTGTTGTTGATGATGGACAAGCAGACTTGGGCGGAAAATATACAAGATAGTATCAAAGGAATGCTCACCGTGCCGCAGACAGGACTGAACCAACTTGAACCGATGTTTGATATTTTGCACATCAATCCGAAAGACATCGATGCTGCTGCCCAACGTCATTATAATATTGTTCAGATGGAGCTGTCCGGCAATGCGAAGGAAACCTCATTTTCTATCGAAAGAAATACATGGGCAATGCCGCAAATTATCATCACAATAAAAGGTAATAATCAAGATTCTTGTCTGAATTGTTTTGTAAAGAATCAAGAAACCATCCGTCAGGAACTTTACAGTAACGACATAAAAAAATTGCAAGGGGTATATGAAGATCGGGTTGATATGAATCTGCAAAAATTAATTCAGGAAAAATTCGGAATTACGATGAATATTACATCAGACTATAGCATAGCGCGGGAAGAAGATGATTTCTTATGGCTCGGCTACCGAACAGCGGTCAATGACAGATTCATCATGATTTACAAGTCCGACAACAAAAATTTATCGCGTCAGTCCGTCATCAACCAACGTAACTTGATGACTCGTAAATATATAGAAGGGAGTACAGATGCTGTGCACCCGATTGTTACCCAATTTGCCAATATGCCCTATGCACAGCCGCTGCAATTGGGTCCCAATATCGGCTTGGAACTCCGCGGAATTTGGGAAACCGAAAATGACTTTATGGGCGGTCCGTTTTATCACTTTTCTTTCCTTAATACACAAAACGAATGTATCAGCGTGGACGGTTTCGTTTACGCTCCCAATGAAAAAAAACGTAATTATCTTCGACAAGTTGAGGCGATTGTAAAAAGTACAAAATAATTTGCAACATTCCTTTTTTTTTACCGTCTTATGAAAATGTGAAAACAATGGAAGAAAAAGAACTTGTTGAACGTTGTCTGCAAAACAGTAGAATTGACCAAAAACAGTTGTATGAAAAGTTCTCACCATTGATGTTGGGGGTTTGCATGCGATATGCCAACTCACGGGAAGAAGGGGAAGATGTTATGATAGAGGGGTTTACAAACGTTTTCGCTCATTTAAGCGAATTTAAGTTTGAATGTTCTTTACAAAATTGGATAAGACGAATTATGTTGAATACCGCAATAGATCATTTCCGAATGAATGTCAAACGTTACCATCATTTATCGATTGATGATGATGGTGTAATGATGCCGGTAGCTTCAGAAAGCCCAACCGGAAAATTGATGGAAAAGGATTTGTTGAATGTAATCCAAAGAATGCCGGAAACGTATCGTGTGATTTTTAATTTATTTGTAATAGAAGGTTTGTCGCACAAAGAAATAGGGGAGATGTTGGATATTCAGGAATGTACTTCGCGCTCGCAATTAGTAAGAGCCAAAAAATGGCTCAAAGAAGCAATTGAAAGATAAAATGGAAGAAATAGAAATCAAAAATTTATTGGACAATTTGACGGTAACGCCCTCACCGCGCTGCTGGCAGGCAATTGAAGCTCACTTGCCGGTACTGCCCGCAAGCTCGGTCAGTCAGGCTGCTGTTTCTTCTGCTCGTCACACCGTCTTTCACTTTTCTTCCGCTGCTGCCAAGTGGATGATTGGGATTGTTGCTGCCGTTGCTACAACTGCTGCGATTACTTTTGCCCTTCTTCAATCCCCTCATACAACGCCCGACCCACAGCCGCAATCTCTTGCTCCCGTAGCTCCTGTCAGCGATTCTGCCTCAATAACGGAAAATAACCCCCAGCCACAATCTCTTGCCCCCGTTGTTCCTGCCCGCGATCTTTTCTCGATAACAGAAAATAGAGCTGACCTGAATTCCGAAAAATTAGGTATTTTTGATTCTGTTCCTGCCTCCGATCTTGCAGTTTTTCCCGACTATCCATCCAATTCTATTTCCGCTCCCAATGTGCCTGCCTCAACATCATCCACTTCTTCGAAGGATGTGCAGGAAGCACCCGAGCCTGTTTCCGTTACCACTTCTGCTCCTACCTTTTATAATTCTGAAGATGTAAAAGAGAGATTGCGCCAAGATCCGGTTGTTGCCGAGGGAACAAATATGGAAATGATTGATTTTACCCCGCCTGTTATCTTGGAAATTCCCAATGTGATTACCCCCAACGGTGACGGTTATAATGACTTTTTTGTTATAAAAGGAGTTGAAGGCTGCGATAACAACAGACTTATTATTCGAAATAATAAGGGAAACATCATTTTTGAAAAAAATCATTACGATAACAGCTTTGATGCTTCCAATAATAGTTCCGGAATCTATTATTATCAATTCTTCTATACGGTTCATGGAATTAATGAAGTTCGTACCGGGACCCTGACCATTCTGAAAGATTAGGATATTTTACAATTTTAAATCGTAAATGGTATCGGATAATTGCTTAGTTTTGCAACCTTATTTTAATAAAAATAAGGGGTCAATCGAAAACAGAAATGTAAGTTATTAAATATGTCAAAAGTATCAATTATTGGAGCCGGTGCGGTAGGCAGTTCTTGTGCTTATTGTTTGGCAGAAAAGGGGATTGTAAATCATATCACTTTATTGGATATTGTGGCGGGAGTTGCTGAGGGCAAGGCATTAGACATGTGTCAAGCGGCTGCCATTCAACGTTTTGATACAACCATAACAGGTGTTACCCAAGATTATTCGGCTACCAATCATTCGGATATTGTGGTGATCACGTCCGGTATGTCGCGAAAACCGGGTATGCATAGAAACGATTTGATAATTAGTAATGTCAAGATTATCAGAGAGGTCGTTAAAAAGGTAGTTTTGGGTTCGCCTCATGCCATCATTATTGTTGTTTCCAATCCGTTAGATGTATTGTGTTATTGCGCTTATATGGAATCTCAATTTCCGGCGCATCGCGTAATGGGAATGTCGGGCTTATTGGATATTGCCCGTTATAAATCGTTTATTGCGGCTGCTTTGAATGTATCGACGAAAGATATTCAGGCGTTGATAATGGGCGGACATGGGAACACGATGGTCCCGCTTCCGCGTTATACAACCATTGGTGGTATTCCCATTCGCAAATTGATGCAGAAAGAACAGATTGACGAGATTATAGACCGTACCCGAATGGGCGGCGATGAGTTGATACAACTTTTAGGTACCTCGGCTTGGTATGCCGCCGGTGCGTCCATTTGCCAAATGATAGAGGCTATTGTTTGCGACCAACGCCGCGTGTTCCCTGTCTGCGCTTTTCTGAACGGAGAGTACGGAATTCAAGATATTTATCTCGGTGTGCCCGTAATTTTAGGAAAAAACGGTATCGAAAAAGTCATAGAATTGGAATTGGACGAAGAAGACAAAGAACAATTCCTGCTTTCAGAAGAAGTGGTTCGGGAGAATGTGAATATAATGAGAGAATACTTAAAAAGCGGAAATCGCGACGAATAGCCAATGGGCGGTAATACCTGCGAATAACCCGCCAATGGTATGCGCTAAAATGGCTTTGGCTGTCAATTGACGAAACCCCATAGAATCCATCATGGCCGTGTGCGTGCTTAAAAAACCGCTCCAGCACATGCCAATCGCCGTGAAAACTGCAATGGCATTATTGTCAAGTAAGCCGGCTTCTTGAAAATGCGGTACCAACCCCAACGCGGCACCCACCGCACCTAACGCCGTTATCGGAAAAGCGATTAATTCGGAATTGGTAAATCCAAACAACCATTCAAAAACAAAATCAATTTTGCCTGCTAACCAAGGAATTAACGGAACACCCTCGTAGGCTGAACCGGTATATACGCCGTCTGCCGAACCAAAAGTAAGCATCATAACCAGCGTGGAAATAATCAAAACCCCCGGAATAATAGAAAGACCAATTTCAACACCCGACTTGCCCCCATCTAATACGGCATTCAAAGCCCGCATAAAAATAGTCCCCTCACTTTTGAATGAAATTTGCTGATTGTCACCCCCCATTGCCTCTTCCATTTTCATTTCAGGGTAGGTTTTTAAAATAAAACGTTGCATTAAACGTGTGGAAATAAGACTTCCGATGACGGCACCCGCCAAACCAATCAAGGCTCCGGTAGCATAACCGCGACCCGTCATAAAAGCAATCACGACCAATCCCATACCAAAAGCAGTTCCGAAATTGGTCAGTGAAATTAATTGATATTTTTTAAAATATTGACTGAAATTTTTATCCTTTGACAACGAAATAATGGCAGGATTATCGGATAAAAAAGTCATAATACCCCCTAAGGCTGCTACTCCCGGGAGATTATACAGCGGCTTCATTAAAGGCTGTAAAATTACTTCCAATAACCGCACGACGCCAAATTCTACCAATAATTTGCTCAACGCGCCCGTCAGTACCGTAATTGCCATAATATAAAATACCGTCTCCAACAATAAATGGTATGATGTCTGCATTAAGGTATTCAGCATGTTGGCCATACCCATTTTGTACGCTAATCCGCCGAACAACAGGAAAAATATGATTAAAAATACTCCTGCCTCTATGCGCCGTTTCGTGAGAAATTTTAATGGTTTCATGATATATTATTTTATTCTGTTATTTTATTCTGTTTCAAAACACGCTTGGCTCTGATGTTACGAATCACTTTCAGAAAATCGAGTTTCCACGACAAACCGACATTCACTTTCCACGTTTCTGCAATATAGCGTGTGTCAGGTAAAGAGTGATTATCTTGATAAGCAAAATATGCGTGCACACGTAAGGCGCGATATTGAATCGGACGAAATTCAATGCCTAAACCCCCAAACGAAAATCGATGTCCGGGTTGTACCATAATGTCCCTAACTACTTTCGTATCAATATCTTCTGAATTGTTTTGCTCGTAGCCCCCTTTGATAAATAAGTTGAACATGTTTCCCATTTGAACATCTACCCGTGCAATTACGCTAAAATCCTGAAAAAGTGCATGGTAGGAAGGAAATCGCGCCTGATAATCAATATAAAAACTGCAACGGTCAAATACAAATTTATTGCCCATGGAAAAATAACCCACAAAACTACCCCTTTCTCGTTCCAACATGTTGAGCGAATAAATGGTCTTGAAATGGTTAAAATTTCCATACCATGCAAAGCTGTAAGCAAATAATCCCCGTCCAAAAAGCCGTTCCGATAAGGTGCCGTCATACAAATAAGGCGAATTGGTCATCTGTAATGCAAGCATATTTTTCCCACTTTTATCAGTATAATTAGCAGATAATCCTAACTGAAAACATGCGCAATTTGCCCAAAATTGGGAATAATAATATACGTCAATCGGCGCCATGTCATATTCAAAACTTCCTATGTGTAACACCTGTTTCCCGGCAGTAAGGGAAAAACGAGAATTTATATCATACTTTAAATAAAGAAAATCGGTATTATCAAAAAGATTGTATTGACCCGGTTTGGAAATAATGCGCTGGCGAAAGAAATAAGAAAAATGCTCGTTAAAATTGCCGGCTAAAATCAAATTCAGATATTTTCCGTTAAAACCGTAGTCGTCAAATGCCGTATCAACCTGCTGATTCAATTCCGTTTGATGGGCATAATCGAATTCAAAACGAGTTTCCAAATAGAATTTGGAAATCAAAGGCGGGACAGTGTCTTTCTGTGCAAAAATCGAATTTTGAAAAAATAGGGTGAAAATTAACGCCGCTAAAATTCGTATCTGTTTAATTTTTAGTATATTACAATAATACATGCGCTCTTTTTTGGGAGTGCAAAGGTAGTAAAAAGATTGGTTATTTCAATTATTGGAAAGCGAATTTATAACGAGTTCCACATTTTTTGAAAATCCTTGTATTTGCCAATACACACCAATTTATCGTCCATTGCCAAGCGTTCCATCATCACATCGGGTGTGTATGGAATCGTTTTGAACTGCTTGCTGGATATTCCCAAAACATTTTTTTCAGTATAGATATGCTGAATGGCAATAATTCGGATTTCAAAATTTTTGCTCAACTGCAAGTCGGAAACGGAAAAATTGACAAAAGAGTGGGGAATGGTAAAACGGAAGATATAATAATCTGTGTCCAATTTCATTGCTTCCACGTTGTACCCGGCATCTATGAGATGAACTAGATTGCGGGCGGCTTCTTCTTCAGGTGCCAATATTTTATCAATGTCAAAAGCCTCTAAAATAGACTTGTGCGTTGCGTCAATGGCTCTCGCATAAATGTGCCGAACGTTCAATTTTTTCAACAAAGAGACGACTCGCAAGGAGGCTCCGAAATTTTCGCCAATACATACGAAAACCATGTCGGCAGATGAAAACGGCAAGACCGTCAATGCCTCTTCTTCTTCAACATTGATAATGTACGAAACTGCCAATTTATCCTTGACCAGATTCACGCGGTGTTCGTTGTTATCCACTCCTACAATTTCATGTCCCAAGGCAGAGAGCTCTTCCGCTAAACATCTGCCATAATTTCCCAATCCAATTACGATGATTTTCATACTATATTAATTTATGATAATACTTTCCGATGGATATTGATACACATCTTTTTTCTTTTTAACGATACCCATTACAAACGTGATAAAGCCCACTCTTCCTAAAAACATTAACCCCATAATGACAGTTTTTCCAGTCGAACTGAGCGACATGGTGGCGTTCAAACTCGACCCCACTGTTCCCAATGCGGAAACACACTCAAACACAATTTGCCGCAGTGATAGCGCAGATTCTGTAAAAGTGAGGATGAAAACTGCCATGAATATCAGTATTAACGATATAATAATGGTGGCATTGGAGCGCCGAATGGATTCCTGCGAAATATTCCTTCTGAAAATTTTTGGGTGTTGGATATTCCTGACCACCGCCGTAAGATTGACAAAAGATACGGCAATCGTACTTACTTTAATTCCCCCTGCCGTAGATTGAGCCCCCCCGCCTATCCACATTAATACCATAATGAATAGTATTGTAGGTATTTGAAAATGAACAATATCAATACTCATAAAACCCGCAGTACGTGGCAAGGTGGCATTGAAAAATGACTGTACAATCTTTTCACTTACCGAAAAACCAGACAACGAATGATTCCACTCCAAAAATGCAAACAATACCGTGCCGCCCACCACAAGCACCGCCGTCATGGTCAGCACAATCTTGCTGTTGAGCGCGTACAGGTGTTTTAAATGTTCTTGACGAAACGGAACCTTGTGAAGCCGGTAATAGAGATTCTTCATGCGATAAACAATACTCTCTTTGATATTGACCAATATGGGAAATCCAAGCCCCCCCAAAATCACCAAAAAAGAAATAATCATGTAAAAAAACGAATGATGATGTAATAGAAATGAATTACCCAAATTCCCCGACAAAGTAGAAAAACCGGCATTGCAAAATGCAGAGACAGAATGAAAAATAGAAAATATGACCTCTTCCTTTAGCGGCATCGCCATCGTTCCATGAACAGAACTCCAGATCATTATTGCCCCAATTATTTCAATAGAGATTGTAAATATGATAACAGAGAACATCGTTTTTCGTAACGAGGTCCCTAATGCGTGTGAACCTATTAAATCTTTGACAACCAATTGATTATAGTAGGAGGTGTTCCCCATAAAGAACAGCGCGAAAAAACTGGTAAAAGTCATCAATCCGATTCCGCCGATTTGAATCAGTATGAGTATAACTGCCCAGCCCGTATGCGTAAAAACGGTAGGAACATCAACAGAGGTCAGCCCCGTTACACAAACCGAACTCGTGGCAATAAAAAAAGAATCTATCCATGAAATACCCCCTCCATTCGTGCAATGCGGCATTTTTAGCAGAATGCCACCTACAAAAATGATAAAAAGAAAACTTATCCCAATAATTAATGACGGATTCGTGCGCTTCCCCATTAATCTAATAATACTACTCGAAATAAACAAAAGCGAGAATAACGATAATACCGCCAAATGGTAATAATAACTCCCCAAACTTTGTAAAAAATAGATAAATGATGAGGTAGATTCTGCAGAGGTAGAAATGATGTCCGAAATCATGGGTAAAACAAGGATAGAAAACAAAAACCACGACCAGATCCCAAATTTTGTTTTTTTAAAGGAGTTATTGACAAAATAAGTCAATAAAAGTTGTAGGGCGAAAATATATTTACAAAAACGATAAAAAAAATACAGATTATCCTTTGTAGATGCAAAAGTAGAAAACCCCACTTGATACAACAAGCCAAGCAGCACAATAACGGAACAGATAAAGCAGGCAATATTTATGAAGCGCAGGAGAGGTGTCCCAATGCTTTGAATCCACTTCTTCCGAAAAATTATAAACTGCTTGAAAAAATTTGAAACAGGCATAGTTTTTATTATTGAGGACTTCCTTTCAGCTTAAAATGTACCGTCCAAGACGGTTTGTATGAGCGCGGCAAAAATATCATAATTTGTGATATGCTGCATCTCTCTTTTTTCTTTTTTCAAAAATTAAAAATATGAGTTGTAGTCGCTGCTTTTACTAAATATTATGTCGTTTTTTGCTTTGCAGTTTCTTTTATAATGAGAAAAAAAAGAAGTTTTTTTCCAAATCGGGCAGCTGATAGAAATTACATCATGTTTCTATTCAAAAAATAAGTATCTTTGCAACTTAATTCCCAGTTATGAAAAAAATCCTTCTTTTATCTTTTATATTGACTCTCATGTCGTCGCTGATTGCTCAATCTTTTGACGGGATTTCGTTCACTAATACGGGTTATAATTCCCATATTAAAAGCATTGAATTATACAAAGAGGGTTATGAATTTGCCTTTCCTATCATCACCTTAAACAGCAACGAAAAATTGATTTTGCGCTTCGATGATTTAGGTGAAGAAGGTCGTTATTTGAAATATACATTCATACATTGCACGCACGATTGGAAATCCGATGGACTGAATCAAATCGAATATTTGGAAGGGTTTACGGAAGATGAAATCACCGATTATGAGTACTCTTTTAATACCATTACTTCTTATACACACTACTCATTAGTGTTTCCCGGAGAGATGATGCGGATTACGAAATCAGGAAATTATATCTTGTTCGTTTATGATGAAACGCCGGAAACACCTGTTCTGACGCGCCGATTTGTGGTGCAGGAAGAACAAGTTGCGGACATTTCGGGTGAGGTTAAACAAGCATCGGATGTGACTTACATGTTTAGCAAACAAGAAGTTGATTTTCTGGTTCATACGGGTGGCTATTCGGTCAAAAATCCCGCGCAATACCTGCATGCTGTCATTTTGCAAAATGGACGATGGGACAACGCCATTACCGGTTTACGCTACCGCTCCGGCAAACCCGGCGAGTATAGTTTCGACTATGACGATCATCAAAATGCTTTTAACGGAGGTTCCGAATTTCGCGATTTTGATACAAAAAGTTTAAAATACAATGGAACACATATTGTCTCTATCGGCTATTATAATCAAGAAAATCAGGCATTTGTGGTAGAAGACTTAGCACGTCCTTATGGCGCATACGTCTCCGAAAATACCATTAACGGTAAGTGCTACTTCAAAAATGAAGACTACGAAGGTAGAAATCGGCAGGATTATATCAACACTTATTTTACCTTGCGTGTGGATTTTCCCGTGACAGACGGTAAATTATACGTCTTTGGCGAACTTACCGACTGGAGAATCCTGAAAAATGCAGAACTTAAACCTAATCCTAAAACAGGGTTATGGGAAACATCTTTGTTGCTTAAACAGGGTTTTTACAATTATCAGTATGTTTTTGTAAAAAACGGCACCAATTTAATAGATGAAACCTACATCGAAGGCAGCCATTGGGAAACCCGCAACGATTATTATATTTTTCTTTATCTACAAGAAGAAGGAAACGCTTATGACAAATTAATCGGGTTTAAAACATTGCAAATCAACCACTAATTGCCCGTATTTTGCACTTTTTAAGAATAATAATCGGCAATTCGGCTAAATAAAGTATCTTTGCAACGCAATTTTATGCGAAAAAAATGTACTTAAAATCAATACAACTTACTAATTTTAAAAACTATAGCGATTCATTTTTTGAATTTACGGATAATGTGAATGTCATCGTGGGGGAGAATGGTAGCGGAAAAACCAATCTGTTAGACGCTATTCATTATTTATCATTTTGTAAAAGTTACTTTGCTTCCCAAGATGGATTCTCAATAAAATTTGAACAGGATTTTTTTGCTATTCATGGCGAATTTGCCCAATATGATGACAATCTGTCCCAGAAAATCAGTTGCACTTTCCGGCAGGGCGGACGCAAAACCATGAAAGCCAATATGAAAGAATATGAGCGACTGAGCGATCACATTGGTCGCTACCCGCTCATTATGGTTGCACCCTACGGAAACGACCTTATCAACGACGGAAGCGAGGTGCGAAGAAAGTTTATTGATGTCATTCTTTCTCAATTTTATAAAGAATATTTGCATAAACTTATTGATTATCAAAAAATTATCATTCATCGCAATTCCATCTTTAAACAATATTACGAAACCGGTCAGCTCAATTCGGAACTATTACATATTTATAATGAACAACTTATCCCTATCGGGACATATATCTATGAAAGAAGAAAGGATTTTATTGAAACCATTATTCCTATCTTCCAAAAATATTACAATTATTTATCAGACAATAAAGAAGTTGTACAAATCGAGTATCAGTCGCCGGTTGCCGACTGTTTATACGAAGAAGGATTAAAACGTTCGGAACAAGCAGATTATAAGTCTGGCTATACCACTTTTGGGATTCATAAAGACGATTATGTGTTTTATTTAAACAATAAATCTGCTAAACGTTTCTGCTCGCAAGGACAGCAAAAATCCCTTGCGCTGTCGCTCAAATTATCCCAATTTGATTATATTTACGAACGTAAGCACGTTAAACCTATTCTGCTGTTAGATGACATTTTTGATAAATTGGACTTGAAAAGAATTGGTCAATTACTCCATTTAGTTGGAGATGAACATTTTGGACAAGTTTTCATTTCGGACACGGACGAGCAAAGAATCCATCATATTTTCGATTTGCACGGAATCCAAAACAAAATGTTTCGCTTATAAGCTAATAAAAGCCTCAAAATTTTGAGGCTTTTATTAGATATGAATGATATTTCTTTTCCCTTAATTCTTGAAAAGTAGAAAATTATCTACTGCGAGAAGATGATGAACCCCCTGATCGTGAACTCGAACTTGATGATGACGACCTTGACGAGCTACTCGAACTTGAACCAGAATAAGAGCTTCCTGAACTCGGTTTCGAATAAGAACTTCCTGAACTTGGACGCGATGAGCTACTAGAGTTGGGTTTAGAATAAGAGCTTCCTGAACTTGGTTTCGAATAAGAACTTCCTGAACTTGGACGCGATGAGCTACCGGAGTTGGGTTGGGAATAAGAGCTTCCTGAACTTGGCTTGGAATAAGAACTGCCTGAACTTGGACGCGATGAGCTACCGGAGTTGGGTTGGGAATAAGAGCTTCCTGAACTTGGCTTGGAATAAGAACTGCCTGAATCTGGACGCGATGAGCTACCGGAGTTGGGTTTAGAATATGAGCTTCCGGAGTTGGGTTGGTTAGTTGAAGGACGGGTCGAAGATCCCGGATTATTGCTGCCGCCGGTGCTGGGTCTGTAGCCACTGTTTGGTGTCGAGGTTCCGGGAGTTTTATTAACTCCGGAGTTGGGTCTGTAGCCGCTGTTTGGTGTAGAAGAACCCGGATTATTGCTGCCGCCGGTGCTCGGTCTGTAGCCGCTGTTTGGTGTAGAAGAACCCGGATTATTGCTGCCGCCGGTGCTGGGTCTGTAGCCGCTGTTTGGTGTAGAAGTTCCGGGAGTTTTATTAACTCCGGAGTTGGGTCTGTTATCGCTGTTTGGTGTAGAAGTTCCGGGAGTTTTATTAACTCCGGAGTTGGGTCTGTTATCGCTGTTTGGTGTCGAAGTTCCTGGAGTTTTATTCACGCCGGTGTTGGGTCTGTTATCGCTGTTTGGTGTCGAAGTTCCTGGAGTTTTATTAACTCCGGAGTTGGGTCTGTTATCGCTGTTTGGTGTAGAAGTTCCTGGAGTTTTATTGCCGCCGGTGTTGGGTCTGTTATCGCTGTTTGGCGTGGAAGTTCCTGGAGTTTTATTGACGCCGGTGTTGGGTCTGTTATCGCTGTTTGGCGTGGAAGTTCCTGGAGTTTTATTGATGTCCGTTGTTGGTTTGTCTGTTGTGATTGGATCGGTAGTTGAGCCGGGGACTTTTCCTGAGGAAGGAGTGATCTTATTTGAGCTGATGGAGGGATTGGCAGCCAAGATGTCATCATATCTTTGGTTGAAGCTGACGGGGGTTAGGTCGCGGGAAGCAAAAATGGTGCTGCCGGTTCTGTTGTCGTTTTCATCATCTTCGCCGTAGCCTTCCGGGCGATCCCCTCTGCCGCCGCCGTTGCCGGTATTGGTCGGTCCTACATTATGACGGTGTCCATAGTAATAAGAATGATTTCCGTCATAATTGTTATGATAGTAATTTGCGTAAATACCATCGTAGTAGCCATTATAGTAGCCATCGTAATAACCATGATTATAGCCGTTGTAGTAGCCGTGGTGTCCCCATCCGTAGTAGGGTGAATTCCAGCCCCAGCCATAATTGAAACCATGCGCATAGTAACCGTAATCATAATAGTACGGACGATAATAATTGGTAGGCCACCACCAGTTGTATCCTAAATAAATACTGATTCCCCAATTGCTGGGGGAGTTATCGTACCAATATAAGTTGGTATAGTAGGGGTCATAGTAGCCCCATCCACAATTATAATCGTGATGGAAACGACGAATACGTGAGGTATAATAATAATCGTAGTAGTCGTCCTCATCATAATAATAGTTGTTGGTGACGTAGGTGTTTCCGTCTTCGTTGTCATAGTAGGTCTCTGAAGAGGAATAGCCTAAATTCTCGCCATTGTTTTCAGAATAATTATATTCTTCATAATTATAACTATTTTCGGCGGATGAAGTTTCTACTTGCGGTTCTTCAATGTATTCACTGTTTTCCGCAACGGTTTGGCGATGGTATTGTGCATCAGAAGAAGATGTATAAACATCGTCATAATATGACAATTCACTTAATTTGCAAGATGTTACCAACAGTGAGACGGCAATCATCGGAAT
>JALNYF010000078.1 GCA_023229985.1 Bacteroidales bacterium
AATGGAATATAGAAGATACATTAAAAGCAAAAAAGCGATCAACGATTATGACAATGCTATCAATTACGCGCGTGAAGAAGGTGAATTGAAGGGTCGATTAGAGGGCGAATTGAAAGGTAAATTAGAAATTGCGCGCACTATGTTGAAAATGGGAAAGCCTATCGATGAAATTGTATTGATAACCGGATTGTCGAAAGAGCAAATTGAGGAATTGGAAATAACGCATTAGGAGCAAGGAATTAGAATTTTCCGCGACCCATCCCACTATTAGATCTTGCCCCAACTTTGTGCGGCAAGCCTATATGCCCATCGCGCCGTTTTATAACAACAAAATATCACACGTGAAAATGCCGGCTTCTTGGCAAATTATTATGAATTATTGCATCTTGGTAGATTGATTTAATAGTGTTATTTAACATTACGAAGGATATCTCTGAATTTATTACTGTCCGGTAAATATTGATTATCAAAAATAAGAAGTCTCTTAAACCCAACAGGTTTGCTTTTCTTTGTCTTGCCAAAGAACTGCCGCTGCAAGAGAGTGCAAAAGGCAAACTTGTTTGCTTTTGCCGAACATTTCACCCACCATGGTAGTCGTGAAGCGTAGTTCTATAAGAATTTAAATTTTTCGGATTTCTTATTTATTATTCATAGTGTAAGCTGATAAAACAAGAGGCATCGTAATCTGCTCAATGCTAATAGATTAATCAATAATTTCTATTATTCACAGGACAGCAAAACGCTGTGTTATACGGATTTTTTATTTTTCGAGAAAACGAGTCTAATCTTTAATCATTGAGGATATTATCCTACGGAGGGGCGTGAGGTGCTTAGGCGTAAAGCCCGTAAAGCCGGTAGCCGATGTGCCGCTGTTGCAAAAGAGCGACCGGAGGGAGCTCCTTTTGCAGCATTGCGAGCACACGGCATTCGGCTGCGGACTTGGAGCCGCGCACCGGCGGCAAAGCCGACACGCCCCAATAATCAATATCATCTTACTGAACTAAATGATGGCGGAAACAATCGCAAACAGGCCCATTCCGAGGAGGGCACTAATGGGAATAGTTAAAACCCATGCCCAAAGCAGGTTGACCGTAACCCCCCAACGCACCGCAGAAAGTCGTTTGACGGCACCGACACCTATGATACTTCCGCTAATGACGTGTGTAGTGCTTACGGGGACCTTGAGGACTTCGGTAATAAAAAGTGTGATTGCACCGGCAGTTTGGGCGCAAAAGCCTTCCACAGGCGTGATTTTGGTGATTTTGCTTCCCATCGTTTTCATAATTTTCCAACCGCCGGTCATTGTACCTAAGGCAATGGCAGAGAAACAAGCTATCGGCACCCAATCGTGAATGTCGTGAATGTCAGTTAATTGCAACCAATGGGGAACAGCATCGCCGTGTTGAGCATTGTAAGCGATGAGGGCAGCAGCAATAATTCCCATTACTTTTTGGGAGTCGTTTAAGCCGTGGCCGATACTCAAAATGGCAGAAGAGAATAATTGAATTCTTTTGAACCATTTGTCTGCCTTGTGAGGGCGAAATTTTCTTGCGATTCTCAGTGTGAGGGAAGAAATCAGCATTCCACTTACCATACCGATAAGCGGGGCGACAACTATAAACAGGGCAATGATTCCAATGACGCCGACGTGAATGGCTTTAAAGCCGGAAGCAGCAATGGCGGCACCGGCAAAACCACCAATGAGCGTATGTGAAGAAGAAGATGGTATCCCTAATGCCCATGTGATTAAATTCCAGATAATTGCGGCAATGATGCCCGCCAAAATTATCGGTTGAGTTACGTATTCGGGAATTACTGTTTTGGAAACAGTGTCCGCAATTCCAAATTCTCCAATGATATATTTGGCAATAAAAAAGGCGACAAAATTGAAAAATGCCGCCCATAAAACTGCTTGAAAAGGGGTTAAGACTTTGGTAGAGACAACGGTAGCAACAGAGTTGGCTGCATCATGAAATCCGTTGATAAAGTCGAAAACCAGAGCCAAGACGATGATAAGAATGAGTATTTCCATGTTTTATTATGCGTATTTGACAATGATGGTTTTGATCACTTTTGCAACTGTATTTGCGGCGTCGGTGGTGCGTTCCAATACCTGCATAATTTCTTTGTTCTTAAAAAGTTCTATGGGGTCGGTTTCGGTTTCAAAGAGGGATTTAACATATTGTTCATAAATTTCGTCTCCCTTACGTTCCAAAAGATGTAAACGTTCGCACTGTTCCATCGCAACAGCCGGTTTTTTGTTGATGGTTTTGAGCTCTTGGAGGGAGATGAAAATGGCATTTCCACATTCTCCAATCACCTTGCAAAGTTCTATCATGCTGTTCGGAATCACCTTGGGTTGAAATAAAATCACTCGCTTCGTGGCGGAGTTGATGTTGTCTAAAATATCATCCAACCGTTCGCATAGTTCATGAATGTCTTCACGATCAAACGGAGTGATGAACGTGCTGTTTAATTCCTTAAAGATGACGCTCAACACTTCATCTCCTTCTCTTTCGTAGGATTTAATTGTAAAATAGAGATCTTGCATCTCTTTTTTGTCTTTGCTGTTGATAAACTTGTTGAGTGTGATGGAAGCCAAATTGTTGAGTTCTCCAACGTGACTGATTAGTGGGAAAAACTTATTCTCCTTCGGAAGAAGAAAAGAAAAAATTGAATTTTTGTTCATATTTATATGTTTGTTGATAGGTTTTGGACTCTAAAAATCCGAGTTTTTTTATGATTAATCGCGTTGCAAAAATACACAAATTTCAGTTCCTTACATCATTCTGATTGTTTATTTTTTTGTTATAAAACACCATTTTCGACGTTTTATTTTTGTTCTAATTGGGCTCGTTTTTTTTCTATTACAATTTTGTTCAAACGAACCAAGTTGGCAACATTTTGAGTAGATTTCTTCTCTATTTTCAACCAATTTTTAATTTTTATTATCTCAAATCACAATTTTTATTTTTTTAACATCTTTGCATTTTCTAATCCAATTGATTCTTATGCGCAAATCATTATTTGGATTCTTTGATGTGCGATATTTTTGGTTGTCTCTATTTTTATCCTTGCTTCGTATCTTGTTGCCACACATTTGCCTTCGCAGAAGGTACAATAACAAATGTATCAAAGATGCCTGACGACACCATTCTTATTGATGACGATTTTTTATAAGATACATACATTTTTCAAAAACATTGGTCAACTCATCCTGGTTTTTCTTGAACTCTGAATCTCCAAAAGGATAAACATCAGTTTGTTGTAAAACAACATTTTGTTATCTTGTTTGTAAAGTTCAATTTTGTGCAGGTACTCATCTACCGGCAATTTTGGGGGTAATCAAGCGTAAAATTGAGTGTGGAAATCGATAATATTTTGCTGAGACTATAGGTCCCATTTTCCTTTAACAACTTGATAATGAATGACTGTATGTAGTCTGGTGCAGACTGCGGGCGGGTAATTTTTTTTGCTTCGCGTTTTGAACTTCAATAATAATCTCTTCCTTTCTGTGATGCAATAGATGTCGAAAACGGCGGAGCGGTCAGATCCCTTCCTTACCAACTATCACTTCGCACATTCCAATGATTTTTTCTTGAATGTTGTGTAATAAATAGTTGATGAACAGAAATTATTCGGTGTAGCCGGCTTCTGCTAAAATTTGTCGGGCTTTGATTTCATCGTTTTCCTCGACTAATACTTTCACTCCGCCGACAGCAAAGGGTATGAAGCTGCCCAAAAATTCATCTTGGATGTAGGCGTCAATTTCTTCGTTGGAGAGCAAATTTTTCAGCATTTCGGCTTCGTGGGAATGCTCTGTTACTGCTACCGTAACCAATTTCATATCTTTTTCATCTGTTTTCATAATATAATGATTTAAAGGGTTTTGCAGAAATTGTACGGGGAGTTGCGGAGTTATTCAACCACTTCCACTTCTTTTCCGTTGGTCAGTTTGGTTTGCCCGCTGATCACCACCTTGTCGCCATCTTCAACGCCGGAGATTATTTCGTATTTGTCGCCCATACGTCTGCCCAAGACCACTTTGTTATAGGAGACTTTTCCATCTTTATAAACATAAACATATCTATCGCCGGAGCCTTGTTGTTTGATTACGGCGACGTCGGGAACAACAACGTGATTTGAGGTTCCGAAATTCATCGTAACGCGAGCGTACATACCGGGTCTTACTTTGCTGTTTTGGTTAGCGACGCTGATTTCAACGGGGAAGGTGTGAGTTCGGGCATCGATGGTCGGGTAGATGAGGCTCACTTTGCCGTGGAAGGCTTCATCTTTATAGACATCAAGGGCGATGTCGGCGTTCATTCCTTTTTTGACGGCTGTAAATTGCGCTTCGGAGACGTTGATATTCATTTTGACCGGAGTAATTTGTTGAATTTGAAGGACAGGATTGCCGGCATAAATATCGCCGCTGTCATAATTTCGGAGGGTAACAATTCCGCTGATAGGGCTTGTTAATTGTGTGTTTGTCAATAAGTTATTGTAAGAAGTGCGGGCAACATTGAGGGCTGTTTTTTGTGCGTCCCAATCGGATTTTGAAACCCCGCCGACTTTGTATAATTCGTCAATTCTTTTAAAAGTAACCTCTAAGTTGTCTAATTGTGTTTTGGCTTGCTCTAAACTGCTGGCATCCATTTGCACCAATTTTTGGCCGGCTCTCACATAGTCGCCTACTTCCACAAAAATCTTGTCGATACGTCCGGGAACGGTTGGAGCAATGTTATTGACGGCGTTTGCTTCTACAATGGCGGTGTATTCGTATAGTTGTTCCACCTTTTCAGCCACCACTTCTTGCAACTTAACTTGTACTTTAGCGTTGGGATCGACGATAGGGTCAGTTTTGGTTTCTTCTTTTTTATTGCATGAAAAAGCGATAAGTGAGATGAAAGCAATCAGCAATACATTAAGTTCTAATTTTCTCATTTTTATGTTATTTATTCGTTACCTAAGATATTTTCAAGTTCTGTTTTTGCAGTTAAGAAGTTGTAAATGGATTGGTGATAAAGCAATCGTGATTGAGTCATTGCCAATTCGGCGGAGTTTAAGTCAAGCCATGTTGCCATTCCGACTTCAAATTGTTTTTGCACAATGTTGTATGCTTCTTCGGCTTGCATCATTGTTTCTTTGTTGGATGCCAATTCTTCAATGGCATTGTCAATATTCATCATGCTGTTGCTGATGCCTACACGGAGATTTTTTTCCAAAAATTGTTTCTGGTCTTGGAGGTTAGCGATAGAGAGTTTACTTTGTTTGATTTTGTATGAAGTGCCTACCCATGAAAGGATGGGAACTTGCAACGACAGACCGACGGTGGAGTAGGGGAACCAGTTGTAGTTGGAAAATTTGAAATCGTTAGCCATGGTCATATATTGGTAATTCCCGCTAAAAGCTAATGTGGGGCAAGCCGCTGATTTGATGAGTTTCTGGCTCATTTCCAATTGTTTTTGTGCAATGTCTAATTGTTTCAGGTCTGAGTTGCCGGATAGATTAAGTGTGTTGGCACTGATAGTTTGGTAATTTTGGAGTTCCGATTCGTAATCGGCTAATTGTCCGTCAAAAATGATGGGTTCGTTAATATCTACTCCGATAAGTACTTTCAGCATCATTGTCGCCAATTCGACTGTACTTTTGGCAGATATAATTTGTGGTTTTTGATTCTTGACTTGGACTTCGGTGCGCAATTTGTCAAACTCCGAAGCCATTCCTTGATTGTATTTATCCAAAACGGTTTTGGCATTGAGCTCTACATTGGCATAATTGATAAGTAACACCTGATAAGAATCCTTTGCCAAAAGCATAGTGTAATAGGCTTTTTTTATTTCATTGACCAACGATATTTTGGAAGCGCGTGCCGATTCTATGGCGAGGTTGACGTCCAATTCCGATAGTTTGAGATTGAACCACGTGGGTGCTGCCACCAACGGAAGCGAAAAATTGATTCCGGCGGCGTAATTGTTGCTGGTACCGACCTCAATTTCCATGTCGTTGCCGCCGAATTGCATAGTCATTTTTTGCTTTTTGACGGTTCGTTGATAACTGCTTGACAAAGAAATGCTTGGAAATAGAGATGCAATTTGCTCACTTTTGTAATATTTTTTTGCTTCGATATTTCGATTGGCAATTCTGATGTTCGGATTCTCACTCAAGGCTATTTCTATTGCCTTGGATAAATTTACATGAACCGAATCTTGAGCGTTTAAAGAAAGGAAAGATATTGGCTGTACGCAAATCATCAGAATTAATATCCGTCCAACATATTTCTTCATCATTGTTTTATTGCTTAGTTGTTTGATTTATAATCAGTTAGTTCTTATTTTCAAAGTTCTTTCAATAAAAAGAACTTTGAAAATAACGCATAAAACTTAATTTTGTTTTATACATTATTGTTTTTTCAAGATATATCACCGAAAATCATAACAGATAGATGTATAAGTATCTGTTATTCAAATAATTAATTATATGCCATGATTCATTATAAAAAGCTGATAATAAAAGGCAACAAAACGCTGTTTTTTTTGTCAAAAAAACTGTTGTATTGTTTGATTTTTTTTTTTAATTTTGCCGGTCGAACT
>JALNYF010000079.1 GCA_023229985.1 Bacteroidales bacterium
GAATGGCGTGTCAAAGCACTATCCGAGAAAATGGAGTTGGAACAAATTGTAATTGTCATTCAACAAATCAATATTCAACTTAATAGTTCGAGCGGCTATCTTGGAGCGATCAGCGACCGAAGTAAAGAATTGTATTTCAATAAACAAACGGTTGGACAATACCAGATGGCACAATTGGATAAAAATCACAATTATAGTCTTAAAAATCAAGTTTTCTATCGACAAGATTATTTAGATGAGTTTGAGAAAATATGGGAAATACAATCAAAATTTCATAAAGAACTTACTTGTGATTTGAAAAAAGAGATTCGAGACATAGTGATATTTTATCAGCGACCGCTAAAATCTCAAAAAGGATTGATTTCATTTTGTGAATTTGAAAATAAACAAATTGAGGTGGAAATCGATGGAAAAAAGAAAATTAAAACAATAGGATTGCGAGTATGCCCAAAATCGTCTCCTTTGTTTCAGGAGTTTAAAATATGGCAAATATTGAATAATCTGCAAATATCCTGTAAAATAGAAGATAACGAAGATATAAGTGGGAAATTCATAAAAAAAGAGATTGAAAAGCGCAATTTGGAACAAGATGAAAAAGAAGCCCTTTTTACCGAACTTTCTGTTCAAGAAAAAATGTCGAAAACAGATGTTCTAAAGTTCTTGTTTAAGAATTACAAAGAATTTGATTTGAACTTTAAGGAGGTAGAAGGAAATCGCACACAAGCCGCTTTGTTTAAAGTATATCAGCAGATTATAGAATTGAGTGGTCACGGAGAATATGATTTTTCTAAGATGTCCCACTCCCAAATCATCGAAATAGTTGAATCTGTTTTTAAAGCGTTGAAATTCAATACTGAAATTTTGAAATTTGACTCTTCGCTTGAAGAAAAGGAATTTGAGAAACAAGCCTCTTATCAACTATGGCATTTGCTGTATTCGTTTGAAGGGGATAATTCTAAAAGCGGAGACGATAAACTTATCAATATTATTTCTACCCGATATGGTTTTGATAAAGAGTATGCCAAGCTTATTGCGGCTGTTACCTTCCAACCAGATTATGGAAGTCTTTGCACAAAAGCCTTGCGCAAGATTGTACCCTATATGAAAGAGGGTAGCGAATATAGCGTAGCGTGCGGATTTGCCGGCTATCATCATTCCAAGAAATCATTGACGAAAGAGGAATTGGAACAAAAAGTTTATAAAGATAAATTGGAACTTCTTCCCCGAAACAGCTTGCGAAATCCGGTTGTGGAAAAAATCTTAAACCAAATGATCAATGTGGTCAATGGCGTAGTTGATGCCTACGGAAAACCCGATGAAATTCGGATAGAATTGGCAAGAGAACTGAAAAAGAGTGCCAAAGAACGAGAGGAATTAACCAAAGCTATTTCTAAAACCAGTGCCGAACATGAACAATATCGCGCAATTCTTCAAAAAGAGTTTGGTATAACCAACGTGAGCCGCAATGACATCATTCGTTACAAACTTTATCTCGAATTAAAGGGAAACGGTTATAAAACCTTATATTCCAATACATACATTCCACAAGAGAAACTTTTCAGCAAAGAGTTTGATATTGAACACATTATTCCACAAGCGAAACTATTCGATGATTCATTTTCCAATAAAACCATAGAAAGTCGCGGGGTCAATATCGATAAAAGTAATGCTACGGCATACGATTATGTCAAAGGAAAATATGATGCCAAAGAATTAGCAGAATATCAGAATTGCGTGGAAGCTCTGTATAAAAATGGCTTTATTTCCAAAACCAAACGCAATAAATTGTTGATGCAGGAGGCTGACATTCCGTCGGGTTTTATTGATCGCGATTTGCGTGATTCACAATATATTGCCAAAAAAGCACGTGAAATATTGGAAGATATGGTGAAATTTGTAGTGCCTACAACCGGTTCCATTACCGACCGTTTGCGTGAGGATTGGCAGTTGGTTGATGTAATGCAAGAATTGAATTGGGACAAATATCTTAAATTGGGTTTGACGGAATTTGTTCAGGATAAAGACGGGCGGCAAATCAGACGCATAAAAGATTGGACAAAACGTAACGATAATCGCCACCACGCCATGGATGCGTTGACTATCGCCTTTACAAAACGTAGTATCATTCAGTATCTCAATAACTTAAATGCGAGAATTGGGAAGTCTGTTGATGATTATATTGATTTGGCTAATTATGATTTACAAAATATTAATCCTAAAGATAGAACGAAGGTTGTTAATGCCATAGAAAAATCAGAGTTGTATCGTGATAGGAATAATCATTTACGTTTTAATCCACCGATGCCTTTAGACGAATTTCGGACAGAAGCCAAACGCCAATTGGAGAATACTTTGATTTCGATAAAAGCAAAAAATAAAGTAACTACCACAAATGTAAACAAAGCAAAGAACAATGTAACTACAATCATAGCGGACAAAGATGGTAAACAAAAGACGATTAAAGGACAACTTGTAAAAACTCCGCGCGGACAATTGCACAACGAAACCATTTATGGGAGCATTAAACAATATGTTACGAAAGAAGAAAAGGTAGGCAGTAATTTTAATGGAGAGAAAATAGCAACCGTGTCAAGTCAAAAAATCAAAGCCCTGTTATTAGACCGGCTATCTCAATTTGACAACGATGCAAAAATAGCGTTTACCGGCAAAAACAGTTTGGATAAAAATCCTATTTTCTTAGATGTGGCGCATTCGCAACAAGTACCCGAAAGGGTGAAAACGGTAAGCTTTGAAACGGTTTATACAATTCGGAAAGCGGTCGCCCCCGATCTAAAAATTGATAAGGTAATAGACGTAAATGTTCGTAAAATTTTGGAAACGCGTCTAAAAGAATATGATGGCGATGCCAAAAAAGCATTCGTAGATTTGGAAGAAAATCCTATTTGGTTAAACAAAGAAAAAGGAATTCCCATCAAACGGGTGACCATTACCGGTGTTAGCAATGCCATTGCGTTGCACGATAAACGTGATAAAAAAGGAAACCCTGTTTTGGATAAAGACCGAAACACACAACCCGCCGACTTTGTTAGCTCCGGCAATAATCACCACGTAGCCATTTATCGAGATACCGCCGGCAATTTGCAGGAGAATGTCGTTTCTTTCTTTGTAGCCACAACCCGAGTGAATTCAGGACTTCCAGCGATTGACAAGGAGTATAAGAAAAATGAAGGATGGCAGTTTCTATTTACCATGAAACAAAACGAATTATTCGTATTCCCTAATAAAGAAACCGAATTTGACCCGAACGAAATCGATTTGATGAATCCTGCTAACTATGCTTTGATTAGCCAGAATTTATATAGGGTGCAAAAGTTAGCTTCGAAAGATTATTTCTTCAGACACCATTTGGAAACAACAGTGAATGATAATACAAATTTGAAAGGAATAACTTGGAAACGTTGTAACTTAGCTGGGGTTGTTGGTATTGTGAAAGTTCGAGTCAATCACATTGGTCAAATAGTATCTGTTGGGGAATATTAAGGCAGAGCAAGGTAACCCAAAAGCCGAACTCGAAGAAGATAAATAGAAGGAACATACAAAATCAACTTTTGTCGGTCTGAAATATATTTTCTTGAAAAAATGAAAAGTTGAAACAAACATCAAATCAATGATAAAACGAACCTTATGTTTCAGCAATCCGGCTTATTTGTCGCTCAAAGACGAACAGTTGGTCATAAAATTGCCGGAAGTGGAAAAAAACGATTTGCCGGAATCTTTCAAACAAGCGGCAGTGAGAACTATTCCGATAGAGGATATTGGCGTGATATTGCTTGATAACAAGCAAATCACGCTTACACAGGCTCTTTTGGAAAATTTATTGAGTAATAATTGTGCGGTTGTGACTTGCGATAGTGCTCATCTGCCAACTGGATTGATGATGCCTTTGGAAAGCAATATGGTACAGCGGGAACGTTTTCATGAGCAAATTGCTGCTTCGTTGCCGCTCAAAAAACAGTTGTGGCAGCAGACCGTTAAAGCAAAAATTGAAAATCAAGCAGCTGTGCTTCAACAATATACGCAAATAGAAGTGGGAAATATGCAAAAATGGGCAGATAGTGTAAAGAGTGGGGACAGTGGGAACTTGGAAGCGCGGGCAGCGGTATATTACTGGGCAAATATTTTTCCGCAGCTTCCCCATTTTACACGAGACAGAGAGGGTGATTATCCCAACAATCTGCTCAATTATGGTTATGCCATTTTGCGTGCTATTGTGGCGCGAGCGTTGGTAGCCACCGGATTGTTGCCCACATTCGGCATTCATCATCGCAATCGCTACAATGCCTATTGTTTGGCAGATGACGTGATGGAACCCTATCGCCCGTATGTGGATGAGATGGTTCTTAAAATGGTGCCGCGTTATTTGCAGCAAGCCGAATTGACGCAAGAGATGAAAGTTGAACTATTGCAAATCCCCGTATTGGATGTACAAATTGCCGAAAAGCGAAGCCCATTGATGATTGCCGTGGCTGCCACCGTTGTTTCCTTATACAAATGTTATAGTGGGGAGTGTCGAAAAATAGTGTATCCTCAATTTTAGAATTTTGAGTCGTTTTAGTGAATTTCGCATTATGTGGGTTTTAGTTTTTTTTGATTTACCGACCGAAACCAAAAAAGAGCGAAAAGTTGCATCGGATTTCAGAAAAAGATTGTTGAAAGATGGATTTTCGATGTTTCAATATTCCATCTATGTGCGACACTGTTCGAGTTCTGAAAATGCTGAGGTGCATCGAAAGCGGATAAAATTTATACTGCCGGAGCACGGAAATGTCGGAATATTGTGTATCACCGACAAGCAATTTGGAAGTATTGAGTTGTTTTTTGGGAAAAAGGAGCAAGAAAAACCGCAAATCTCGCAACAATTAGAATTATTTTGACCTCATTTAGAATAAGAAATATCATTCAAAATGAGGTCAGAATAAAACTGCCGAAAGTTTTTTTTATTTTCAGAAACTATGTATAAATTATTGATATATAACAATTTATACACATCATGTTTCTTTCGACCGACAAAGATACAAAATTTTGAAAGCGATTCACAACTTTGGAAGCGTTGTAGCATCCGAGCTTGCTGTTTCTTTCGACCGACAAAGATACAAAATTTTGAAAGCGATTCACAACTTAGATACGGAGATATTTAATAACACGACTGTTTCTTTCGACCGACAAAGATACAAAATTTTGAAAGCGATTCACAACTGGAGCGATTCGTCACAAAAATTGTACGGAGTTTCTTTCGACCGACAAAGATACAAAATTTTGAAAGCGATTCACAACATCAACTGACTAATGATGATATAAAAGACGTTTCTTTCGACCGACAAAGATACAAAATTTTGAAAGCGATTCACAACTTTGATGAAATTAAGTTAAAATATCAAGCTGTTTCTTTCGACCGACAAAGATACAAAATTTTGAAAGCGATTCACAACATACCCCCGAACCGTTATTTCCGGTGGATAGTTTCTTTCGACCGACAAAGATACAAAATTTTGAAAGCGATTCACAACTACATGACAGTTCAACTTATTTTGATGAAAGTTCCTTTCGACCGGCAAAGATACAAAATTTTGAAAGCGATTCACAACTTTATTTTCGTTCTGAAAAAAATCGGAGTGTTCCTTTCGACCGGCAAAGATACAAAATTTTGAAAGCGATTCACAACTGTTGTTGTCTTAACAATTACTGCCGAAAAGTTCCTTTCGACCGGCAAAGATACAAAATTTTGAAAGCGATTCACAACCGCGGCGAAAGCAGCTGGAATGGCGATAAAGTTCCTTTCGACCGGCAAAGATACAAAATTTTGAAAGCGATTCACAACTAAAATAGTTACTAAATTTTTGCTTTTGTTGTTCCTTTCGACCGGCAAAGATACAAAATTTTGAAAGCGATTCACAACATAAGGCAAATCAGTCAATATCAAATCAAGTTCCTTTCGACCGGCAAAGATACAAAATTTTGAAAGCGATTCACAACTCAATTAGTTGTATTTCGCTCTTCATCTTTGTTCCTTTCGACCGGCAAAGATACAAAATTTTGAAAGCGATTCACAACGTTGCGCGTGAGTTGCGGCAACGGCTCGCAGTTCCTTTCGACCGGCAAAGATACAAAATTTTGAAAGCGATTCACAACTAGGGTTGTAATTGTAAAAGCACTGATGGCGTTTCTTTCGACCGACAAAGATACAAAATTTTGAAAGCGATTCACAACATTAGTCTCCCAAAAAGAGGATTTTTTTGTAGTGTAACTATCCTCACAGTGCAAAGATTGTTTCCCTTTTTCAAAAAATCCAAAAACCCGATTTTTTTTTGTATTTTTGCACCCCGAAATTGTAAATAGGAATTATGGATAATTTGCTTGAAAAATTAGAAGAAATATACAAACGCTGGTTAGAAATTGCCGAAGAAGTTGCCAAACCCGATGCTATGTCGGATATGAAACGGTATATTAAGTTGAATAAAGACTA
>JALNYF010000031.1 GCA_023229985.1 Bacteroidales bacterium
AGCTTCAATCGCTACTTTTGCTTTGAACTCCGGCGTAAATTTTCTTCTTGTTGCTTTTTTCATAATGGTTGCAAAATTAGTCTTTTTTTTAACTTAGCTACCAGTCTCAAAATATGGCAGTATTATAGATTATCGAGAACTACATCAAGTTCTTTTAAAACATCAACGTTTTCAGGTTCCCTTTCATCTAAATGTTCTGCAAAATACTTTCCTGCAAAATAATAGTATAAATAAGGGTAATTAAAATCATAATTCCCCAAAGATGAAATGTGTATGATACCAGAAGCTTTTAATTTTTTTAGGAGTACTTCTTTTCCTTCAGTCATATTAAATTCTTCTGTATACCTGTTATAAAACTCCATAAAATGCTCTTGGGACAAAGAAGACTGGTGCTTAAATCTTTTATACGCAAATTCTGTCAGGAAGTTGATGTATGAATCCAAAGTTTCACTTATTACTCCTTGTTTTCCCAAAAACAAAATAATGAGAGCCTGGTAACAATATCCCTGAGAAGTAATCTCTTCATTTAAAGGCTTGTTTATTGTATCATAATTACTTAAAAGGGTTAATACAAAGAAAGGATAGGCCGGCATAATGTTCTTTCCAAAAACTTTTCCCAATGCATCATCTACGACAGTCATACGTTCATCTATTTGCATATAATCACCATTTATGAACTCAGGATCGTAATTCGCTGTTTCTGAAACGCATATCCATTTCCTTATAAGTTCATTTCGTAATGAGGGCTTTAATGGTTTTATTACGTATCTATCAAAGCCAATAGTTGTTTTTTCTTGAAAAATATCAATATCAAATATCGTATCAACTATTATTACTAATTGTTTGAAAATGGACAGTTTTTCCAAAGCAGATTCTTTGTTTTTCGCTTTATGGAAATCATCGACAATCGGAACTATACGGTTTTGCTCATAATCCGCAATCTCGTATTCTGTATCATACTGTTCCTTAAATAGTTTATTTACTCTCGATGCCAAATCACCTTGTAATAACTCTTGTTCATCCTTGACATATACAGGAATAAAGCCCTTCTCTTTAAGCATTAAAACAAACATTTTTGCCAATGTTGTTTTGCCTGATTGGTCTTCCCCAACAAGAGCAATTCTATCCCCTGAACTAAAGTCAGAAACGAGTTTTTCGAAAGACATTCTAATGTCACTACCAATATTATTCTTCTTCTCCACATCTGGATGAACATAAATATCTGACATTTTTAGCTCATTTTTGTTCCCATGAGCTTTCGTTAATAAGGTAGCGTCATCAAGAAAAGCAATTTGTTTATTGGAAAAAGACAGGTCTTTTAATCTCATATATTTGGCAGAAGCATTCTTTAAATGATTATAAACATCAAGCCATGCCTCATCAGAACTTGTAAAACTTGACACTGGTTTCCCATCCGAAGGTATCGCCAAAAGTCGTTTCACATTTGACAAATCCAACCATGCACAGGGTGAGAGAATAACAGGTATTACAAGAACACCATTTTTTCGCCTTAATTCAAGAGCTGTTTGCAATTCTTTTTTACATGCACCTGAACTGATATAGTATGATGAAATAAAACAACATATTATATCCCTATCTGCAAGATGTTCATCTATTCTATCCCAAAAGTCATCTCCCGCGGTGATGTCCTTGTCATACCACATTTCTAAAGTACCATTGACTCTCAATGGTTCAGTATGACGCCAAAAGTCTTGTACACAATTGATGTCGTTATGACTATAGCTGATAAACAATTTCAAACTTGCCATATGCTTATTTATGTTTTTACTCCAATTTTGAATGCAAAAATAGTCTTTTTTTGGCAAAAGCAGCACTACTCGACAGGAAAAAGCAAAAATATTCGTATCTTCGCAGCAAAAAATCAGCACTATGAAAGTTTTTATGATTGAGATTTACAACGATGAGATGGTCGCAAAGATGCAGCGCCTCAAAGATGAAAAGGGAATCACATTCGCCAGCCAATGCAGAGCGGGGCTGAAGATGTACTTCAAGGACTTGGAAAACCGTAGCGATACAAACTGCTGACGACCCAACAAGGTTGTACCCAACTGCATTCTGCGAGGTGCCACCGACTTCGCTTTTCCCGACATGAAAAAGAGGGCCTTTTAGAGCCCTCTTTTTTACGTGGCACAATCTGAAAGCTACTGCTTCACCAATTTGAGGTAATAGACCTTCCTGTCGGTGGTGACAACACGGACGATATATATGGCCTTGGTTATATGGCTGACATCGAAGCGGCAGTCATTGCGGAACACGGCAGTCTGCCTGCCATCCATGGTCAGCACTGTTATCTCCGCAACGCTCTCAGGTGCGATGCCCATCACCGTCACTTCGTCACGGGCAGGATTGGGGACGAGATAGGGGCCGTCTTGTAATGGACGAACTTGCTTCTTTGGAGCACCAGAATCTCCAGAAGCAGGCATCTGTTTGAACCCCGTCGGTACCAGGTCAAGAAGCCCTTGTGCCTTCATACAAAATTTGGCATGGCAAAGTCTCTTGTTATCAAGACAGATAATGGCATGGAAACAAATCTCACCATCCTCGGCCGCCAGCTGTGTGAGCGTGGCATAACTCAACATCAGGAGCCCCCTTGCCGTGTCCATAGGGACATACATATAGTTGAAGACAATAGACGGTTCTGTCCAAAGGTCAATCAGACCTGTGGTGTTGGAGGGAAACAGAAGCGTAAAATCGAACCATGCGGTATGTGGAGGGTTGCTCAAATCAGCATTGAAGGTTTTCCCGATGATGTTCATGCCGCACTCGCAATTGATACAGTCATCCCAGTCAACTTTTTTGGAAAAGGTAAAAGTACACTTGTTTACCGTGTCCGTCAGCGTGAAACTCACGAAACCATTTTCAAAGTCGTGAAATTCGACAAAGGCGGTTATTGTCCTTGTCTGCCCGGGTGGGATGACCACAGGCAGCACATTTGCGGAAAGGAGTGTGCTTGATGAATTGACAGTCAGACTGGAGAAATTGATAGGATTGGATGTGGTCGGATTCTCATTCTGGATTATGATACGGAACAGATAATTGGGCATGCACTCCTTGACATGACATTCATATTTTACTTCAACTTTGACATTGCAGGCACAGGGTTCCTCCTCAACAATGTCAAGAGAGGGTGAGCTGACGGAGCATCCGTTGCCGTAAGAGGCCTCCATGTGGTAGTTTCCAAATCCGTCAATAAGAAGTTCAGGTGAGGTTTGTGTGCCAGAGGAGTTGAGGACGGTGCCATGGTACCAATACCAGTGGAAGTTCTGGCCTGGGAATGGATATAGGCCAAAGACCGGTATTTTAAACGCGAAGTCGTCGCAACGATAGTAGCAACCTGTAAGCAAAGCCTCGAAGTTGGGTGCGGGAGGGATTAAGAGAAAGGCATTTTTGGAAGGGCATCCCGAAAGGGAGTCTATGTAGTGGGCGGAAATGTAGCCATGCGTATAATAAAGGGCGGTGTCGCCGAAGAAGCCGTTGCTCCAAAGCAAGGAGATGCTGGTGTCGGAACGGACATTGACGGGTGGCTGGTGGATGCACTGATTGCCGTAGAGCGATATGGGCGGTGCGGGCACTTGAGGATGTACGTTGTAGGCGTAGGAGGCTGTGGCCGTACAGCCCTCATCGTTGGTTACGGTAAGCGTGGCAAGGAACGAACCGGATTGTGCCGGCAAGAAATGGATGTTGCCGTCTGTGAGCGTGCCAATATCGGGATCTGTCAGTGTCCACAGGTATGTATTGTCGGAGCCCGAGAATCCCGACAGCGCCACCTCCTCGCCATAGCAGTATTCGGAACGTCCTGTGATACGGGCTGTGGGAGCGTTGAGAAAGCCCACATTGCACATCGCTTCGGCCCGGCAACCGTAAGTATTATCCAGAACATGCACGCGGTAGTCACCAGTATAATAAACGTAGTATGAGGGTATTCCAATAGTGTTGCCTAAATAATTTCCGTTTCCATACCATGTGAAATGGTTATTAGGCTGCATGCTTAGTGATTGGCATCTTATTTCTCTCGCATCACCAGGACAGACCGGATTACTTGATGTCGGAAGCAGATTGGTGTTCAGGAGATTGTTTGCATGAACAGTAATAGTGTGTGTTACAGTGTCACGACAACCATTACCATCAGTAACAATGAGTGTGATAGAATACGGCGCATTGTGAACACAATAGCTATGATAGATGTTATTACCATAATTGTATGATGTGTCACCAAAATCCCAATAGTAACTGAGACCGCTGCCATGGGTGGTAGCAGAGAAAAGCACGGGGGTCTGTTCGCACACGTTCAACGGCACATCGATGCTGAGGATGGTGGGAAGCGAGTCTATAAAGATGGTTTGGGATATGGAACAGGAGCCGATAGAGAGGGTGACGGTGGCGGAACCGTATGCCAGTTGGGAAGCAGCGAACACGGTGGACATATCCGGCGGCACAATCTGCACGGAAGCAGCCCCGTTGAGGGTGACCGTACGTGTCGGCACGCTGTAGCCGCTCCGGTAAAGGGAACGGTCGAAAACGGTGAGGCTGCCGTCGCAGTTGCGCACAAGCTCCAGCCCAAGCACATAGTCAACCGTGCAACTCAAGGTATCGCGATAGCACTGCCCGTCGTGTTCGGCCAATGCTGTGATGTGGTGTATCCCCGGCACATTGAAAACGAAGGATGCCGTGTCGGTTGTGGAGGACGGGGAAATGTCAGTCCCCGTCGGACTGGAAACCCATTCAAATGGACCGATGGCCGGATTGTTGACCTTCACCACAGCTGTATTACATTCTGCATGCAGGAGGGAAAGAGGTCGTATCTCGCAGGTGTCAGGCATTGACGGTTGGTATTCATAGCAAAAATAGGAAGAACAGAACGGGGAGGTGAGAGAGGTGACGGAGCAACAGTACAGTCCATAATTTCCAACGGTGATGGAAGCGGAGGTTTCATTCGGAAGGGTGTAGCCGTTGTAAAGCCAGAGGTAGGAGACACCCTGCTGATCGGGTACAGAAAGTTCACTGTTGTGGTACACGATATGGGAGGAAGGGGTCGGCAAAACAAGAACAGAAGAGTTCAACACGACGGAGTCGCAGCCGTCGGCGGGGAAATAGGTGAGCGAGTAGTGGATGATTCCTGCAGTGTCAAAGGCACGCAGGACGGTGGGATACGGGAATGTGATTTCCGTGTCAGAGAACTCCCAGCGGTAGAGGCTTCCTGCTGTCCCGCCGATTGCGGAGAATTGGCCTGAATAACCCGTACACAAAGTGTCGGGGCACACGAGCTGGGGCGGAGTCACATCCACCACATGAATGGTCACGTGATCGTAGCGCTCAAGTATGCTGCAGTAGGTGCGCTTAACCGTGACATCCACAAGATAGGGTGTCTGGGCATTGTAAAGATGATTGGTGCGAATTCCAACGTGGGGCAGCATGTGGTCGTCAAGGACGGATGCGGCATTGGCCGGTTCAACCGTCCACAGGTAGGTTACATTGGGGAGCTGGTCGGAAGCGTAATATTCCACGGAAGCCCCCGCACAGATGGTGGTGTCATCCGGTATGCCAAGCGGGAGCAGCCTGAAGGTGTCCACCTGATGGATGTAGGCCTCTGAAGGGCATCCGTATTCATTGTCAATCTGATAGACGGCCACACCGCAGACCGTGTTTCCGTATTGCACGGAGACATTGTCCCCGTCATGCACCGACGGGGAAACATCCGTGCACAGAGGCTTCCACTCGAGGTAGTACCGGGGATGAGTGGGGGTGGCGGAGAGCTGTATGGTGCTGTTGAAACAAGCCTCCTGTGGGCCTGTGACATTGGTGAGCGCAGGCGGTCTCGCCAGCACGGTTACACTATACTCCGCCGTATTGCAATAGATGTGGTTGGAAACGGTGATCCGATACACGCCCGGACGGTTGAAGGTGTAGTGGATGGAATCTCTTACAGCCTGATACAGGAGATTGTTGACAGAGTCGTAAACGCACCATGTACCCGGGTCATCTTCAGAAAGTCCGGCGGTGAAAACACCTTCATTGCCCTCGCAAAGCGTACTCACATCGCTTTCGATCTCCAGCCGCTTCATCGCGAACACCTTCTTGGTTGCAGTGAACGGGCCACAGTCAAGGAACGGGCAGTGGTAGTTGACCTTGATCACGTATGTGCCAGAGTTGCGAAATTCCACAAGGCACTGGTTGGGGTCTGTACCACCCCATATATAAGCCCCGGTAGTGGAGGCCAGAGTCCACTGGTAGTTTGTCGCCCCCCATGCAGGCAGACCGTACATCTCGTAGTCGCCGGTACAAACCGTGTCGGGACCTGTGATCTCCACGTTGTCGCTGATGACCGGGACTTTGACGGAGATGAGCGCGTCGCAGGTCGTGTCGCATAGCGAGGCGTCAAGGGAAACAACCCCATATCCGGAAGAGGGTTCGCCCCATGAAACCGTGATGGTGGGGGTGCCCTGCCCCTGCGTGATGGCGCCTCCTTCCACAAGCCAATGGTACTGCGTGCAAGCCGGCCCCTCGGCGGTATAGGTGGCCTTTGTCCCTGCACAGGCCGTGCCATGACATGAAATTTCAAGTTTTGTATGGCCGGTGACCTTCACATAGATTTTCTCCTCGTCAACACAACCGCACTCGTTCTGAACGGAATGCGCGATGGAAAATTCGCCCGTCTGTCCCGGGCGTATGGAGTAGTGGTCTGACGAAGCATTCCCGTAGGGGGAACTCCACAGACAGCCTGTAATGGGTGTAGTGCCGGCCGAACTGATGTCGGTAAGTTCAATGAGCTCATCCTGACAGATCTCTATGTGCTTGAACCCGAAAGCGTCATAGTAAAAACCCGGCACAGAGGTGGAGGCAATATGTGGCGATTCTATCAGGAAAACGCAGACGTCAACTGTGCAGGTCAGGGAGTCGCCAATGTTGACCGATGCGGAGAGATGACCCATATCGCCGTCGCCCCACGTAACGATGACCGTTGCGCCCGTACTATCGGTCGTGAAATGGTCGGCTCCGCTGACCACCCACGAAACAGCCCCGACATGGTCGCATACTGCGGTATAGTTCACTGTGTTGCCTTTGCAGGCTAACCAGCAGTCTTCAGAACCATCAATGTGGGTAAGACGTCCTTCCGGGTTAATGGTGGTGAGCAGGCACTCGGAATCAAAGTCCGTCCTGATGTAAAGCCCGCAGGAGTCCTGGGCTTGGAGGTTGCCGCCGAATACGGTCAACAGCATGAGGATTAAATAAAACTTTTTCATAGTGTTTGGATTTTAAGGTTTGATTGTCAAAAAATGTATTATTCCACTTTCACGAACTTGCCGACCGCAGATGTCCCGTCGCTACCGACGGTCTTAAGGAAATAAGTTCCAGCTGGGAGCCCCATAAGGTTTACAACCGTAGTATCATTGTTGCAACGAACGCGGCGCAATTCCCTGCCGTTTTCATCGAAAATGAAAATTGCTTCAGGTTGCAATTTCCCGCAATCCACAAATATGAAAGTGCTGGCAGGGTTTGGATAAAGGTGCAGTGATGATGTAGGCTTTTTATATTCCGGCACCTTCACGTAGGGCACCAGCAATTCAGGGTCATGGTACAAGGCAAAAGCAGCATTGGATTGGCTTGTAGGGCAGTTCACACTCACACCGTTTCCAAAAGTGACGGATCCAAAGCATAACAATCCAGCCGATAAATGTCCGAACGCATTTCCGAGAAGTCCAGAAGATCGAGTTGCATCAAAATAGTTATTAAATGTTATTGTATCAATGACACTGATGACATTCCCATTCATATCCCATTGCGTTATGTATGCTTCATTGTATGAAATATTTGTTGAGGACAAAGCAAGCACCCTGTCATTGAACACAAAAGGACTTTTGCTTGGCATCGGTTGGGAGGCAGGAACGATAGCATGGTTGATATATTCACCTGATATTGAGTTGAACCGTGCAACAAAGACGATAGAGTGATCAGCTGATAGAAAACGACGAAGAGGATTTTCCTCATTGTCAAAATAAATTAAAGCGTTCTCACCATTATAGTATCCTCCTCCAATAATCCAAACTGAATTGTCATAATAGTAGTTGCCAAGCCAACTGACTCTTGTATAACCCTCATTAGAATTTGGATCAAGTCCGCCCCTTGTATAAATCTGGTTGCTCCACACCACCTGCCCGTCGGGATTATACTTGATGATGAAATTCGCCTGTTGAGAAGATGATTGATCGTTGATGGTAAGGCAGTGACTTTCATCCCACCAAAGGTGGACGGGATAATTGTGCAGATTCACGCCATACGACTCCGTGCATAAAGCAATCTGAATATAGCCAGAGAGATACATGTTGTCCTCTTCGTCAAAAGAGAGACCTTGCAAATTGCAATTAAAGAGAGGGTTGACGCTGTCACCTGTCAACTCGTAGGGAGTTGCAATGCCGTCGGTATGGTTCACCAGCAGATGGGCAAAATCCAAAGTCCACTCTGGCGTAAATTTGTACAACATAGCATTCCCAATAGCCATGTCAGTATTTCCCGGCAGAAATAGGTTGTAAGTTTTGTTTGTATCGCCATCCACCACTATGGTGTAAGGATTTTCCTCATTCCCTCCATATTGGAACCATGTATATACATACGTATTACCTTGCGCATCAACATGAAATGGGCATGTGCCCGATAAATGGTAGCACAAACATTCGGGAGCTTGGGTGTAGGATGAACCATTTATGTGCAAATCTCTTGTGAAAGCCTCCACAAAGTGTTGGTCAAGCAGGTTTCCGTCCTTGTCGAGGGTGGCAAAAAAAGTGTACCGCCCGGGGCGAAATGGGAATTGCCGCTCCTCAGCCGGAATATTGTGAACCTGTGCACCTGTAATAAGTGTATCTAAATAATAAAACCACTTGGAATTATAATAGTACTCCACGTCTTCTAAAGCAACGGTACTTCCCGAAATGACAATTCGATTGTCCTTTACCTCCATCCATAATGCGTCCGAAGTCCCTTCACTCGACTTCACCACTTTATACCAGAGCATATTGCCCAAGGTGTCAAATTTGGCCAGAAGGATGGAGGGATTGTTCGCCCCTCCAGTCATTGCCTCCGAGCAATACTCGAAAGACTCCCCGTCATAGACAGGGTTGTTGCCCATGGCACCAAACACATACAGGTTGCCTTCGTTATCAAAGGCGGTGTTGGTGATGTAGTTGTAGTAGGAACTGTAGGAGCCGTCGCTTCCGCTCCAGTAGTGCGCCCATTTCCACTCGCCCTGGGCGGTGGCTGTCGCAATCAACAATACGAATGCAAGGAAGGGGGTAATGCTTCTTTTCATAGTATCTAAATTTATGGGGACTTCTATTTTTACTCTTTTTTTGCCAACTCCCCAGACCTTGCGAAGTCCGTTAGACAAAGACTGAAAAGTTGACGCTGCAAAGTTACATATTATTTTCTCATTTCCAACAATTTAGCGATATTTTTTTGAGATTTATCGGGGGGGTAATATATTGATATTCAGCATGTTGTAAAATTCAATTCATACCCAATCGTTTGATTTGTTCGTATCTGATGAGGTTGTAAACCAGTCCGGAGAAGATGATGTAGGCCTCATTTCGGAGAAATCCCACCGCCCGGCTTCTCATCCCGTGCAGGCATCCCTCCATGATTCCGAACACATGCTCCACTCGCGCCCGAACCTTTGCGTTCTTCCTGTTGATGGTGTCCTGCCACTTGCTGATTTTCTTTCCTCTCACATTGCGTTTGATGACCCTGTCCTTCAGGTTGTATTTCCGCATCACACGCTTCACCCCCTTGCCGATATATGCGCTGTCTGCATGAAGTGTCTGTCCTCTATCGCTCTCATCCACAAGTTGTTTTGTGGGTTTTGAATCATGCTCCGAAGCAGCTGTGGCCACGCATTTCTTGATCAGTTTGCTCTTGGCATCTATCTTGGCGTGTGCCTTGTATCCGTAGAACTTCTCGCCGCCCTTCTTCACCCATCGGGCTTCCGTGTCCTTATGTCTTTTCTTGTTGGCCTTGCGCTTCTTCTCTTCCTCAGTCTCGCCCTCTTCGGGATTCCACAACTCGCCGCCCCTGTCTTCCTTGATTAGTTTGTTCTCTTCGCGTGTGTTGCGCTGGCGCGGCACCTCCACAAAACTGCCGTCAATGATAATCCCTTCATTCATAATCAGATTGTTGTCCTTGAGGTACTGGTTGAACTTGTCGAACAGCACGTCAAAGAGTCCCTTCTCCGTCAGCTCTTTTCTGAACACCCATATAGTCCGGGCATCGGGCACCCTGTCGCCGCTGGCCAGACCGAGGAAGTCGCGGAACGACAGCCTGTCACGTATCTGGTACTCGGTCTGCTCATCGCTGAGATGGTACATGCGCTGGAGCACGAGAATCTTGAACATCAGCACATAGTCATAAGGTTTGGCACCAACATTGGTGAACTTCTCCCTGTAAAGCCCCGCCTCCAGCTCCTTCCTAAACATCTCAAAGTCAACGACTCTTGAAAGTTTCTCCAAAGGATTGCCCAGAGAATTGAGCTTGTCCATAGTATCTTCGCTATCGAAAAGGCTGATGTTGCCCTGCTTCTTGTAAGTCTGCTTCGACTGTTCCATTACCGTTCAAATTTTCTGCAAATATACGAATAATTATTTGAATAACAATGGATTACGGTTGTTGTGTTTTATAAAAAATATGTTTAACGACATATTAACGTAAACGGGGAAAACAGGTGCAATTTTTGGCAGCTTTTTGCTTGTATTTATTTGATAGTCAGAGAGAAATAATTAGAAGTCACCTATATTAAAAATCAACAACAACACTCAACCACATTGAGTGGAATGTCTTGCAAAAGCGACAAATCCCGACGGTTTAACTGCTTCGTTATGTTGAATAATCTCTGTTCAATTAATTTTCACGACAGCAATATAAAAACATAAAGGTTAAATGAAAAAGTCGGGAAGTATTTCTATGGCTTCCGTTTCAAAGTCAATTTTAAAAAAATAGTTCGTTTTTCCATTGCTCACGCCGATAACGGGAGCGCGCAGGGTTTTATTGTATCTCCCTGCTTGTGTCAATACTTCCTGTGTGATGGCAACGTGCGGGGCTTTGCATTCGATCACTATTGCCGGCACACCCGCCGAATCAAATACCACTAAATCATACCTTTTCGTTAATCCGTTGACGATAATCTTTCGCTCAACGGAAATGTGTGATGCCGGTATTCTCTTTTCATTCATCAAATACGAAATCAAAAATTGCCGCACTTTCTCCTCTTCCGTCAAGGGTACCCACCGCTTCCGAATGGGATCGAAAACTTCTATTTTTTCTCCTTTTTGCCTTTGTCTCAACATATTAACGAATTAATGAAATCGTTCCATTCAACTGTTTTTTGACAATGCCCGTTAATGAATAAAGAGAAACTTCGCACACATAGTAGTAGGTCCCGTCGGACGATGGACGTTTGGAATAGATATCAGTGCCGTCCCAGTTAATGTCTATGTCGGTAGTCTTAAATACCAATCGTCCCCATCGGTTATAGAGGTAGAAATCAACGGCTTGCACATTATCATAAGGGAATGGCTGCAAAATATCGTTGTAACCGTCCCCGTTGGGCGTAAAGATATTCGGAAGTATGTATGGAGAACAAAAATCGGTATCGAAGCAGGTGGCTTCGCTCAATTCCGACAAGTTTCCAACCGTGTCGATGGCAGCCATCGCAAAACAGCCTGTAATATAGGGTAAACCTGTTAATTGATAAGTACAATGCGTCATGTAACAACTTTCGTCCGTATAGAAAGAATCTATGCGGACGTATTCGGCATCGTAAGTGGGTTTATAATAAATATAATACTGACTGACATCAAGATACGCAGAATCATGGGAGAAATAAAATTCAAAATCTACCTGTTCGCAGTCGGTAGTAACAACGACTGTAGGAATTTCCGGCGGAGTAATGTCTGTTGGAACTGCGCAACATTGCTGGGAGCGATTAAAAAAAGGAGCGATGGTGTCCGGCGCGAAGTAGCCGCCCACCGCCATCACATAATAGCAATATGTTTGCCCGTTGTTCAGGTTTCTATCTACAAAAGTCAAAGAGTGGGTCGTGGCAATTGAATCAAATTGATGTAAATTCTCATTCAAACGGTAAATGCGGTATTCCGTATTCATCCACGGAACTCGCTCTGTCCAAGATAATTGCAAAGACCTATCCAACGGCGTAATGGTTAAATGAATAGAAGAAGCGGGGTCGGATGTTCCCACTTCAACGAGCGTATCTGCCACTTCCGAAAATAGGGTAACTTTATAAAAATAGGTAGAATCGTTAGTATTTAGATTAATATCGGTATAGGTTGTGTCGTAGAGCGAGAGGGTAGTTGCGATGAGGCGAAAATCGGCGGGGCGATGGGTGACAGCGCGCCAAATGTGATACTCATAATGCGGTCCCGGGTATTGTATCGTGTCAAACTCCGTGGGAACTAACCATTTTAAGAAAATCGTGCCGTTGGTTATATCTGTATTTTCGATGTCCACATTCGTCAGTGCCGGCACGTCATTTTGTAAAATGGTACAAACCTCATCAGATACGTAACTCTCGGCACCATCATCAAAAAAAGCAACAATGCGATAGCAATACTCCGTCCCGTGATTCAATGGCAGGATGCTGCCGTCATCAATGAACGCTACATCTGCATACTCATTTGTTGTGCCGATGAGTTGGTAGCCGGTGTAAGCCGGCAGTCCCGTCTCGCAGACGTCGGGCGTAAAATTATATTCCCCGGCGCGGCGGTAGATTTTGTACCCTGCCACATTTTGGCAAACGTGTAAGTCCCAGCTTACGTGGATTTCGTTTCCGACAGGAGTCGCAACCGGATTTTCGGGCTTCGGAGCCACCACCTTGATATGCACCGTTTTAAATGCAGTCAGATTAACCTGTGGTCCGTTGTCGGTGATTTTAAAAAGAACGTTATAATAGGGCAAAATGACGTGATTGCAAACTGTTTGCCACGAGAAAAGCGATTGAATGGGAGGCTCGTCGGTCACAGACGTAAAAGTGGCAGGGGAGGTGGCAAGTTCAAAAACGCCGCCCGTTGCCGATAGCGTAACCGCTGACGAGTTAGGGTCGTCACCTATCACGTTAAATTGAAGAAGTGTCCCTGCTTCAACGCACGTATCGATAATGGTGTTGATGACCGGTGGCTCGTTGTCGCACGCTACGATAGAAATCTGCATATCCCGTAAAACAGTTCCCATCAGCACCCCGTTTCGCCACTCCCGAATGAGAATCGCAACATTGTATTCCCCTTGCCAAATAGGTGAATCCCACGTCAGGTCGCCCGTCACCGCATCGATTGAAATAAAATTGGAAGCCATCGGATAGGAGTAGCCCGGAATGTTCTCCCCGTCAAAGCCGCGACAAACAATTAAACTGTAACTTAAGCTATCCCCGTCGGCATCATAAGCTCCCGGATTGTGATAGAAGGGAACCCCTGTGCAGCCGTTGTCAATGGGGGGATTGAGCAAGCGCGGCGATGAGTTCGCCCCTAAAAAAGGATTGATAATCAGGGTAGTTTCAATAAAAAACGGAATATTGACAGAGTTGGGAATATTGACAATTCCGGCATTTCGATTCGCATCTTCCAATGTAATGGAAAACGTTCCCGTGGAGGGAAAAGTGTGCTCCGTAATGTATGTATTGATACTGATGTCGTTGGCAATGTTTACTTTAGAATAACGTTGTACAATTGTGGTGGTGCCGTCTCCCCACGAAAATTCCAATTCGGGGCGGTCGGCATCGCTGGGGGTATAGGTATAAGTGATGATCGTAAATCGGTAGGTGAAGCCGGAAATGTGTTCGTATGTAATCTCGCCCGCCCGTTGATGTGTAGCAAACGCTATCAACGGCACAAGAAACGATACGAAGAAAAGTATTTTTTTACACATTTAACCTTGTTTAAAACCGTCTAGACTATTTCAGTTTTATCTTTTGACCAAGACTTAAAATAGAATTTTCGGAAATATGATTCAATTGACACAACTTTTCAACCGAAATATGATATTTGCGAGAAATAGCGTAAAGTGTATCACCTTGTTTGATAATATGATAGGAAGGGCTTTCGCTTGGAGTGTCCGGAGTTTCATCTTCCGTGAATTCTTCTTTCGGCGGATCGCTAATGTTCAAGTCTTTCTTGTCTAATGTCAGAATGTTGTTGAGCAATGTTTCCGTTTCAAAATCAATCATTTTTTCAGGGTTGAAATGTTGATACAAAAAGCGAACTTCAAAATGCAAATGCTCGGTCGTTGCCCGTCCGGTTCGTCCGGCAAGTCCTATCAACTGCCCCGCTTTGACAATCTCTCCAACTTCTACTTTTATTTTATTCAAATGAGAATAGATGGTTTCTAATCCGTTATAATGACGAATCACCACCGTGTTCCCGTAGCCGCTGTAAGATTTTGCCATACGCACCACGCCGTCAAAACAAGAAAAAATGGAATCATTCAATTTCTGTTTTAAGTCAATGCCCGTATGCATGCGCCCCCCGCGAATCCCATAAGGCGATATGATTTTAGTTTCGTGGCAGGGAAATACAAACGGATTGTTGTTCTCCACCAAAACTATCTTCATATCGTTTTCGCTACTAAATGGAATATCAAGGGCTTTCAGCCGAATATGCTCGTTATTCCACTCTTTTTGATATAAAGCGTAGGAGGGAATTTGAAAAGATTCCGTGATGAGATTTTTGGTTTCCGCAGTATGGTTCGTGTCTTGTGCTTTTATCGAATTGAACACAAGAAAAACAATGATTGTAAAAAAGATGTAGCTGTATTTCTTCATTTTATTGCAACATTTTTTGAATGGTTTGAGTAGAAGAATAACCCTCTACAAAGTCAATCGTTTGAACACTTCCCCCATTTTGCATGACAATGTCGGCACCCACAATTTGCGGAATGGAATAGTCGCCCCCTTTTACCAAAACGTCAGGAACAATGAGAGAAATAAGATGATAGGGTGTATCTTCTTCAAAAAGAATAATGTAATCAACAAATTGGAGAGCAGCCAGCAAAAGTGCGCGGTCTTGTTCGCCATTGATGGGACGATTCGCTCCCTTCAATCGCCGGACAGAGGCATCCGAATTGAGCCCGATAACCAGACAGTCGCCCAAATCACGGGCTTGCGACAAATAGGAAATGTGACCGTGGTGCAAAACATCAAAACAGCCATTTGTGAAAACGACCTTGCCGTATGACTGCGCTTTTCTGATCTGTTGCCACCTATCAAGCGTGATTATTTTTTTTTGAATATTTTGTAATGTATTCATAATCAATCGTTTGATGATACTTCATTGGCTGTTCGTTTCATAAAAGAGGCAGCAATGAGTGAAATAATGCCAAACACGATAACCATCAGGGTTTGTACGCCCCAGCCGACCCAGCCCGCTGCCAATCCGGCATTATAATCAACGCCATAAAGTACCAACGTGCCGGCTATTATCAACGGATAGGCTCCCAAACCGCCCGGTCCGACCACAAAGCCGATTAACCCAAATGCAAAGCAAGAAAATACGACTGTAATCCCTAAACCGGATAAAAAGTCAAAAGCAAAAAAGCAAAAATAGGTGCCCAGAAAATAGCAAACCCAAATCATTAAACTATAGATAACGAACAATATCGGGTGTTTTAAATCTTTGATAGAGATGAGTCCTTGCCAAATGCCGATAAAAAAATCTTTGATTTTAACGAAAAAATGAATCTTATTCCATTTTTTTCGCGTTACATAAATGATGACAATTAACAGAATCATTCCTGCCAGAAGATAATAAAGGGTATAGTTGTGCAACATTCCGACAATCTTTTGGCTAAATCCTTCGCCTAAGGTGGTGTCTCCGACTTTTAATTCATATAAGATATTTGTATTCAATAAGATAGCGACTCCTACAACGATCAATAGTAGAATGAGGTCAATGGCTCTTTCCGTTACGACGGTGCCTAATGATTTTTGAAAAGGGACTTTTTCATATTGCTGTAGAAAGGTGCAACGAAGCACTTCACCCAAGCGCGGGAAAGCTAAATTCGCTAAATAACAAACCATTACCGCAAAAAAAGACATGCTTTTCCGGATTTTGTAATTCAATGGTTCTAACAAAAGTACACTCCTTAATGCGCGAAAATAGTGCGAAAATGCACCAATAACCAATGAAATAGCTAAGAATATCCATGCAGAACCTTTCTTCACTTCGGCGGCACTCTCTTTCAACATCTGTATGTCTTCTGTCGTTAAATCTTTTATTGATAGATAAATAAAAAATATTCCAACGCCGAAAAAGAGGATAAATTTGAGAATCTTTTTGAGGATTGCAGCCGGTGTATATTGTTTCTTTTCCATATTTAATAAATGAGGTGCAAAAATACATAACTTTTTTCAACCCACGATTGTTGGTAATAAAATTATTGTTATTCTTCTATAAATTATTGTCTAATAATAATTTATGAAATAAATTAATTGTATGGATTTTTCTCTTGAGCGGGCAACAATTTTAGTTTTTATCCGTCATGATAAATAATTGGTCCGTAACGGATGTTTTTTGTAACATTATTGTAAATTTTTCGTAATATGCAATGAACAACAAAAGGAAAAATCCTTTTACGTATCATTTAAGGTTAATGGTTATCAACGGCGGTGAGGATCGCCGTTGATTTTTTATATCCTTTGACTAAGAACGGGAACCATTTGATTTTTCCATGAGGTAAAAGTGCCTTCTTCAATTTTTTGGCGGGCTGTTTTTACCAAATCCAAGTAGAAGTGTAGGTTATGAATGGAGCCAATCATAGGACCGAGAATTTCGTTGGAAACATATAAATGGCGCAAATAGGCTTTTGTGTATATGTTATCGGCGGGCAGGTCGCTGTTCGCATCAATGGGGGAGAAGTCGAATTTCCATTTTTCGTTTTTCATGTTCAAGATACCGTCCCAAGTGAAAATCATTCCGTTTCGTCCGTTGCGTGTGGGCATGACGCAATCAAACATATCAATGCCCATGGCGATGTCTTCCAAAATATTGGCAGGTGTCCCCACACCCATCAGATAACGGGGCTTGTCTTTGGGAAGAATTTGACAGCAAATTTCTGTCATTTCGTACATTAATTCTGTCGGCTCACCCACTGAAACGCCACCGATGGCATTTCCTTCCCGTTCCATTGAGGCAATAAATTCTGCCGATTGTACGCGTAGCTCCTTATAAACACTGCCTTGCACAATGGGAAACAGCGTTTGTGAGTAACCATATTTCGGTTCCGTTTCATCAAAATGCTTGCAGCAACGTTCAAGCCATTTATGCGTGATATTCATAGAGTTACGAGCATACTCATAGTCACAAGGGTAGGGGGGACACTCATCAAATGCCATCATGATATCGGCTCCGATGGTGCGTTCAATATCCATCACCTTTTCCGGGCTGAACAAGTGCCGCGAACCATCAATGTGCGACTGAAACCAAACTCCTTCTTCCGGTTTTATTTTGCGCCGATGACTAAGTGAAAATACCTGAAACCCGCCACTGTCAGTCAATATCGGACGATCCCAGCCGTTAAAACGGTGTAACCCGCCCGCTGCTTCCAATACCTCCAAACCCGGACGCAAATACAAATGATAGGTATTCCCTAATATGATTTGTGCTTTTACATCTTCTTTTAAATCATTCATGTGTAATGCTTTAACCGCTCCTACCGTGCCCACCGGCATGAAAATTGGAGTCTGTATCTCCCCATGTGCCGTGGTGATGGTTCCTCTACGTGCATTACTCTTTTCGTCTTTTTTGGTAATTATAAACTGCATTTTGTTAGTAATTTTCGGCAAAAATAACTCTTTTATTTGAATCTTTGAAATAACTTTGCCAACTAAATTCTAACAATAGTATGTTGTTTATTATTCCTGTCAATTTGCCTAATCTTTTCCTGATTTTATTATGCGTAATAGTCGTTTTATTACTTATATATTATTTGCTCATTTTAGGTCGGTATGCTTTTCGCAAAACTTCTAAAACAGAGGGCGTTTCGCAAAGTGCATTTCCCCCTATCTCGGTTGTGGTTACTTCCCGCGATGAATCCCATCTAATCATTCATTCCTTACCCTCTTTACTAACGCAAGATTATCCCAATTATGAAGTCGTAGTCGTTAATGATAATTCCAGAGACGAAACCGAACAGCTGATTCGGGAGTTTTCTTTCAAATATCCGCACTTGCATTATGTGCACCTCTCTGATTCCGTGAGCAATATTTCCGGCAAAAAATTTCCTCTCTCCATCGGAATTAAATCAGCCAAAAACGAATGCATTGTGCTGACCACCGTCTCCAGCAAACCGGTCAGCCCCTTTTGGTTGCAACACATGGCACAAAGATTTGTGAAAAAAACAAATGTCGTTGTCGCCTTTTCCGGCTATGAAAAATCAAAAGGCGCAGGCAATTCTTTGCTACATTACGACAACTTCGTTTCTTACCTGAACGCCTTTGCCTATACCTTGGCAAAAATGCCCGTCTTGGCAAATGGCAGCAACTTGGCTTATACCAAATCATTCTTCTTCAACAACTCGGCTACCTTCTTCGCACACGCCAATCTCCCTTTTGGCGAAGATGATGTGTTTATTAATAAAGTATCAAATCAGGTCTCTTGTGAAGTACAAGATCACCCCGATTCCTTCATCCTCCGGCGTAAACCAAACCTCGCCCGCTGGCTGTCACAAAAAAAATGGGCATGCATCTCCCGCCAATACTATAAATCTTTCCCTCGCTTTTTACTCAAATTCTATAACTTCCTCTCCCTCCTCTTTTATGTCGTTCTGGGATTCGCTGCCTTTTATGTTATTCGTGACTTCGTTGCCCTCCACTCCGTTCACCATATCTTCATGCTCTCAACATTGGGCGGACTGTTTTTAATTAAAGAAACACTACAATATGTCGTTCTGGGAAAAGCCGCAGTAAAACTTCAAGAAAAACAACTCATCCCCGGCATCCTCCTCTATGATATTCTTTTCTCATTATTAAATCCGCTGATTTATTTGTCATCAAAATTTGTAAGACGAAAATGGAGATAAACAAAACCCTTTTTACTACGGAAAAAGCCAAAAGAGATGCTCTCTTGATTAAAGATGCTTTAGAAAATGGAAACCAACGCGCTTATTCCGAATTGCTGAGGTACTACCGTGACCCTCTCTATTTTACTCTTCTTAAAATGATGAAAAACCCAAGCGACGCCGAAGACCTCACTATCGAAGCCTTCGGAAAAGCCTTCAAAAATCTGGAAAAATACTCCCCCGACTTCGCCTTCTCAACGTGGCTGTTCAGAATTGCCGTCAATAACTGTATCGACTACATGCGCCGAAAAAATAATTCTCCACAATGCGTGGACGAGGATTTTGTGGTCTTTGAAAATAATTGCGATAAACGCGATATTTACGCACAATTCTCCCAAGAAGACCATTATATGGAAAAAGAACGCGTCAGAATGATGCACCTTGCCGTCAATCAACTGAGACCAAAATATAAAACCCTGATAGAACTTCGCTATTTTCAGGAACTATCCTACGAAGAAATCTCCAAAGAACTGAATATCAGCATGAATAATGTTAAAATCCAACTCTTTCGCGCGAAATATATGCTCTCTACCATTATGGAAAAGGTAAAATACGCAATATGATTTATGCTTGGGGAGACCAACGTAGGTTCAACTCTTACAAAAATTTCCTGTACCGACAATTTGGAACCCGCGTCCAAAAACTAACCATTGATGCCGGCTTCTCTTGCCCCAACCGCGATGGAACCATCGCCACCGGCGGCTGCACCTACTGCCTCAACGCCGCCTTCAACCCTTCCTATTGCTCCCCCAATAAATCCATCTCCCAACAAATTGAAGAAGGAATCTCCTTCCACCAAAACCGCTATCGCCGCGCCGGCGCATATTTAGCCTACTTTCAGGCATTTACAAATACTTATGCCCCCCTCCAACAACTAAAAGATATCTATCAATCCGCTCTCCAAAACCCTCATATTGTGGGCATTATCGTCGGTACTCGCCCCGATTGTATGGACGAACAAAAATTAGACTTCTTCGCTGAACTTAAATCCAAAATCTTCGTCTCTATCGAATACGGGATTGAATCCTGCCACGACGAAACACTCTCCCATATCAATCGCGGTCATAATTTCCAACAAGCCGTCAATACCATTCAACTTACCGCACAAAGAAATATTCATACTGCTGCCCATTTTATCTACGGACTACCCAATGAAACCCCACAACTCTGGCTGGACGACATCCAAATGATTAACCAACTCCCCATCAACGGCATCAAATTCCATCAATTGCAAATCATCAAAGGCGTGGCTATGGAAACAGAATACTATAATTATCCCGAGAGATTCTACCACTTCTCCCAAGATTCATACATCGATTTTATTGTCAAAATTACCGAAACCCTGAACCCTCAATTCGTCATTGAACGCTTCGCCGGCGAAGTCCCTCCACGGTTCTTATCTGTAAATAATTGGGGTTTAGAAAGATACGACGTTGTACTCCAAAAAATAGAACGTAAACTGGCACAACTCGATACTTGGCAGGGAAAATTAGTCGCAAATGGTTCATAATTTTTTTTATACATCATCTATTCATATTAAAAATGATGTATTTTTGCACCCATTTTCGAAAAATAATCATAACAGAAATCTTGGTGAAATGAAATTTAATGGTACTATTATCGGCTTACTCCTTATTTCATTGCTTCTTGCCTGCAATCCCAAGCAAAAAGAAACCATTACCATTATTCCTGAATCTCAAAAAAATCACCTCCAATTGGAAGGAGTCTTCGGCCAAGTCAAAACGATCACTATCAAAAAATACTACGCCCTCGACCCCAACGGCGAAGTGGTCAACGATAGCGCACTATTCGTCTGTTCCGTCAAACATTATGACTCAAACGGACACCTCAACAAAGTCGTCATCATGAACCACGATAAAGACACCATGTCAGTCCGATTTATCTCTTATAATGCTCAATCAAAGATAATTAAAGATGAACTGTTCGACAGCACAGGCAACAAAATCGAATATACCATCTATCATAATGACTCCCGCGGCTTTCGCACCAAAGAAGAACATTTCGTCCGCGATTCCCTCATGCAAACACTCATCTACAAAAATGACGGCTTCGGAAACGTTCTCGAAATTACCGATGTCAGACCACTTTTTACCGTGAAAAAGAAATTTGAAAACAACGAAGTCGGCTTGCCCATCCGCATCGACGAATTTGACCCCGAAGGCACCCTGTTTAAATTTATTACCGTGGAATACGACAATTATGGAGATGCTGTCAACCGAAAAGTATTTCGCAAAGATGGAAAATTATTGGAATATACTTATACTCAATATAATACAGATAGAACTTTGTCCAAGGAAATTTACGAAAATATGAACTTTCAAGTGCAGGATATCGGCATCTACCAAAATTATGACGCACACAAAAATTGGACCAAAGAAATCCGCAAAATTAGCGGTCGCGCGCAATTTATCATAGAACGAACCATAGAATACTATTAATTAATCAAAAACGAAAATGGATTTAAGTAAGATTTTATCAATTACAGGAAAAGGCGGACTCTTTAAGTTGATTTCCCAAGGGAAAAACAACTTCATCGTTGAATCGCTCTTAGATGGAAAACGACAACCCGCTTTCTCTCACGATGGAGTGGCTAATTTAGAAAATATCTCAATTTTTACTGCCGATGAAGACGTGCCACTTCACACCGTTTTTCAAGCAATTTTTAAAAAGGAAAATGGTGCCAAAGTAACCATTAATCTGAACGATAATAACCAATTAAAGAATTATTTCGCCGAAGTTTTGCCTAATTATGACCGCGAAAGAGTGTATGTCTCCAACATCAAAAAAATAATGGTATGGTATAACTTGCTGATAGACCATAATTTGGTAGATTTGGAAGAACCTGCCGAAAAAGAATCCGACAACGCCACCGAACCCGCAGAAACTACCCCCGAAGCCTAACGATCTTTTTAAGATACTTATCATACATTAACCTTGAATGATGGTACAATAGGTTGAATATCAATTTATTGTGCCATTTTTCTTTTTTTTGTTTGGGCGGCTCGGCTTCGCAATCCCCCGCCGTTTTTTCCCCTCCTGATTGCTTGCCGCCGGGCTGTCCGCTCATACTCCTCGCAGGCAACAACTCCTCTTTTCGTACCCGCCCATTCCGACGGTTGCCTGCTGCGGGGTATCCGCTTCCATCCCTGCCGCCATGCCAATGGCATTTTATGAACATTATTCGAAAAAAAATTTCTGCAATGCGCGCTATTTCGCAATTAATCCTATATTTGCCGCCTGTTTGTGATAAGCAATAGTGTTGATAAGTCGTGATGAAGATATTGATTATTAACAAATTGCGTTTTTTGGGTTGCTTTTTCGTGATGTTGGTATGGTAGCGGAAAAAAGCAAAAGTTCCTTTTGGTACCAAAAAAACGCTCCAATTTCCCCAAAATTTGTATTTATTCTGAAATTAAATGATAAACTTATTGTCGCTTTTTATGAAAAAAATGAATCGTTTCAACAAAAAAAATCAAGTACTATCACTATCTCTGGTGTTGATGCTCTTATCTGGATTGACTGCTCAAAATGCTTACTCCAGTGACCTCTTGGTAACCCATACGGGAAGTGTGACCTTTATGGCGTCCTCAGGTTCGTCGATGGATGGGTGCTTAAGCTATGGAAATAGTTATAGCAGCTATGCGGTACTTCGTTCCGATTTACCATCCTATCCGGTTCGTCTTTCGGGAACGAATGATAATGTGACCGAAGTAGATCCTCCTGAAACCCCGACTGTGGAAGCAGTACAAGTGATATCGTGCGGAGAATCAGTTGTTTTATCAATAGTGAATCCGAATGCAGCCTATACCTATAATTGGTATAGCGATGCGGAATGTACGCAATTTGTTTATACCGGTATATCTTTTACCACGCCGGTTTTACACAATAATACCACGTACTATGTGAAAGCATCGGTTCTATCCACGTTTGTGCAAGATTTTAGTTATACCGGTGATGTACAATCATTTGTCATTCCGCAAGGGACAAGCGAATTGACGTTGGAAGTGTGGGGAGCAGCAGGGGGATATTATAGTACCAATGGGGGTTCCGGTGGTTATGCAGCCGGTACCCTTACCGATTTATCCGGTATATCAACATTGTATGTTTATGTTGGTGGACAAGGAGCCGGAGGTTATTCTTCCGGGGGGTATAATGGGGGTGGAAAGAGCAATAATTATGGCGGTTCAGGTGGTGGCGCTACAGACATTTCTACTGAGTATTCTTCCTCATGGCAAAGTACGACCCATTACAATTCTCGTTTAATCGTTGCCGGTGGCGGCGGCGGTGCCGGTTTTAGTTCCACAATTGGTGGCTATGGTGGTGGTAGTTCCGGAGGTCAGGGTGGAAATGGTAGTGCAACTGGTGGCTATGGCGGAAGTCAGTCCTCGGGTGGCAGCAACAATGCTGCCGGTATGTTCGGAACTGCTAATACGTCACATTCTAATAATGGTGGCGGCGGTGGCGGCGGCTGGTATGGCGGTGCTTCCGGAATAGGCTCTGGTACGGATGCCGGCGGCGGTGGCGGTAGCGGATATGTGAATACCGTTTCTTCTTATCATCCATCTGGCTATTTGCATTCAGCAAGTCACTTTTTGTCTAACACCTCTTTGATTGCCGGTAACGCTACGATGCCTAATCCGGATGGTGGAACTATGACCGGCAGAACCGGTAACGGTTTTGCCCGCATTTCAGGTATGGTAGCAAGTACTCAATCAACAGCAGCTGTGGTTAGTATAACTGTCGAGGATTTGCCGGCTCCTACAGCAGTAGCGGCAACATCAAATGCAATTAACTGTGGTGAATATGTCGAGCTGTCGGCAACAACGACCGGCCAGGAAATCGGCTGGTATACTGAATCAATCGGCGGCGATGTTATCGGTACAACTACCAATAATACCACTTTGGAAATTAGTCCGAATGAGACAACGACTTATTATGCAGCATCCATGTCAGATAATGGCAACTGTGTTTCCTCGGAACGAGTAGCCGTAACGGTAACCGTTGTTCCGACGGCTGCACCGGAAGTGTTAGAAGTAGAAGCCATTTTATGCGGCGAAACGACAACATTATCTGTGGCAAATCCGAATGCAGCCTATACCTATAATTGGTATAGCGATGCAGAATGTACGCAATTTGTACATACTGGCACCACGTTCACTACACCTATCTTACACGATAATACAACATATTATGTAAAAGCATTGGTTGATAATTCATTTAGTCAAGATTTTACTTACACGGGAGGCGAGCAAACATTTGTTGTTCCGCAAAACGTAAATGAATTGACATTGGAAGTTTGGGGCGCGCAAGGAGGCTACCGAAGCAGTTCGACTTATGGCGGTAAAGGAGGCTATTCGATTGGGACAATAGCAGTAGCCCAAGGCGATATTATGTATGTAAATGTAGGTGGCTCCGGCAATACGGGCGGAACATCCGGCGGTTATAACGGCGGCGGTTCACGATACAGCTACAGTGGCGGCGGTGGCGCCACTCATATTGCCACTGTTTCAGGAATACTAAGTTCCTTATCAAGTAATCAGTCGGCGGTGAAAATAGTAGCCGGTGGTGGTGGTTCAGATGGTAGTACATCATACGCCGGCGCAGCTGGTGGTGGCTTAAGTGGTATAACTGCAACGGGCGGATGTGGTACCGGTGGAGGAGGCGGAACACAGTCTTCAGGCGGAACCGGTGGCTCTAGCTATTCCGGTATATTTGGACAGGGCGGCTATGGGGCATATTACTCAAGTGGCTACGGCGGATCCGGTGGTGGCGGCTGGTATGGCGGTGGTGCAACCTACCCTGATGGTAGTGTAGATGATGATCGCGGTGGTGGTGGCGGTAGTGGCTACATAGGTGGCGTTACCAATGCTCAAACGATTGCCGGTAACCAAATGATGCCTAATCCGACCGGTGGAACTATGACCGGCAGAACCGGCAACGGTTTTGCTCGCATTAGCGGAACAAGTGTGCGTTGCGCATCTCCGGCAACCGCAATCAATATAACTGTGAATGCGTTGCCCGCTCCTACAGCAGTAGCGGCAACACCAAGTACTATCACTTGCGGCGAATATGCCGAGTTGTCGGCAACAACGGCAGGCGAGGAAATCGGCTGGTATACTGAATCAATGGGTGGCGATCTTATCGCTACAACTACCAATAACACCACTTTGGAAATTCGTCCGAATGGGACAACGACTTATTATGCAGCATCCATGTCAGATAATGGCAACTGTATTTCCCCGGAACGCGTAGCTGTAACTACAACCGTTAATCCGATGACTGACCCGACTGTTGAAGGTGACACCGATTTGCTTTGTGGTGAAACGACGACATTAACAGCATCAGGCAGTGGCCAATATGCAATTT
>JALNYF010000080.1 GCA_023229985.1 Bacteroidales bacterium
CGATGGTACTGCCTCTGTTTTAGGCGATAGCCTTAATATTTATACCTATTCATGGTCATCGGCTTATAATCCGAATGCTTCTGTCAATGACCAGTTGTTTGCCGGCGACTATACCGTGAGCGTGGATGATGGCATTTGCGCCGTGACCATGCCGTTCTCTATCGGAAATATTCCCGGACCTCACGCCGAGTTCACCGTTAACCCGTCTGTATTTTTACAAGGTAGTGCTGATTCCCGTTTTTCAGACCTCTCTGACGGCAGTGTCGTTAACTGGTTGTACGATTTCGGAGACGGTGGCTTCTCTAATCAACAAAATCCTATCCACCTCTTTGAAAATGAAGGCGAATATGCTGTCGTGCTTACAGTTACTGATGAAAATAATTGTATTGATACCGCCATGCAGCCCGTTACCGTTATCCCCAATGTCATCATTTATGTGCCGAATGCGTTTACTCCTAACGCTGATGGTATTAACGACATCTGGATGCCTATTTTGACTAATATGATGGGAAACAATTATTTGCTTATCATTTATAGTCGATGGGGTGAAATAATTTTCAAATCCAATGACACAAATGTAGGTTGGGACGGTACGTGCAACGGAAAACCCGCACCACCCGAAGTTTATACTTATATGATTGAGTATTATAACTTAATGGGTAAAAAGGAAATCAAAACAGGAATTGTAACCTTGGTACGCTAACAAATATGAACTTTTTGATGTTTTTTGTCAGATTTTTCCACCGAAAAATGGAAAAATCTGACAAAAAACGATTCATGACAGAATATTTTCCCGCTGAACGCGTTTAATACAAATGATTATTCATAAAATAAAAATAATGAAAAATTCTACCCGTCTGTTGTTGGTGATGCTATTGGTTTTGGGAACGTCTTCGTGTCGATATGAAGATGGTCCTTATATCAGTTTCTCATCTCCCGAAACGCGCTTGGTTGGCTATTGGAAATTATCTAAAACCGAATTGAACGGCAATGAAGTAACCACACCGTCCAACATTTCCAACATGCCCGGAAATTATTTCGCGTTCTTTATTGAGAGAATGCTAGCGGTGACCACCGTAAAAGATGGCGTTATCACCGAATCCGTTTCCGGATATTGGGAGTTTCAAAATAATGAAAAAGAACTAATTGTCAATTTTGTTTTAGCGAATAAAAAATATAGTTATATCGCTGAAATAAAGCGACTAACGAAGAAAGAATTAGTTTATGAATATACCGATGAAAATGGGGATACGTGGAATCTTACTTTCGATAGCCGCTCAAATTTGTATTATTAATCATGATAAAGATTAAACAATTAATAAAATTAGTCGTTATTTCGGGGCTGATATTCTCTTTTGTAGCATGTCAGACCAAGATTTATGGCGCACGTAAACATAGAAAAGACCGTAATTGCGGTTGTGAAATGCAGTACCCGACTTCTTGCGATGATAATTTGACAACATTGCAACAATATTAAAATGAGACCAAAGGAATTATTAAAAGAAATCAAGAACTATTTTTTTATTTGCGTCGGCTTGGCAATTTTTTCTTTTGGGTGGACGGCGTTTCTGATTCCCAGCGAAATTACCGGTGGCGGAATCAGCGGTATTGCCGCTATCCTTTATTTTGCTACCGGCACAATCCCTGTCGGTATCAGCACTTTTGTTTTTAATATTATTTTGGTCGCGATTGCTTGGAAAGTCCTGGGACGGAAATTCTGCATCAATACGATCATTTGTACCGTTATTTTGTCCGTGTTTATGACGCTCGGGCAGTACTTGTTCCCCGAACCGTTAGTCGCTAATGACCCTTTCATGTGCGCCATGATTGGTGCTGCCTTATCCGGTGTGGGGGTTGGACTTGCCTTGACATACGGCGGAAATACCGGCGGTACCGACATTATCGTTTTGATGGTCTCTAAGTATCGAAATATCTCTTACGGGCGCGTAACGTTATATCTTAATATTTTCATCGTCCTCTCTTCTTATTTTATCGTACAATCTTTAGACCGCTTGGTTTACAGTACGGTCGTGTTGTTCGTTTATATTTTTATTTCGGATATAGTCATTGACGGTTACAAACAGACTTTTCAATTTATGGTTTTTTCTTCAAAAAATAAGGAAATTGCTGAAAAAATTAATACCGATTTGCATCGTGGAGCCACGTTTTTAAAAGGTAGCGGCAGTTTCAACAAACAGGAAACCAATGTATTGCTCATTATTGCGCATCGTACCGATAAAATGAACATTATCAGGATAATAAAAGAAGTTGATAGTAGTGCTTTTATTTCTATTTCAAAGGTGCAAAGTGTTTTTGGTAAAAATTTTGAACGAATACGCTAAGGCGTAAAACTATGGAAACAATTAAACATATTTTTAAAATTGGGTTGGGACCGTCCAGTTCGCATACGATGGGACCGGTGAAGGCGGCACATACATTTTTATTATTGGCTCCCGGTGCTGAGCGTTACGAGGTTACGTTGTACGGCAGTTTGGCGGCTACCGGCAGAGGTCACTTGACCGATGTGGCGTTAGCGACTGCTTTTGAAAACCGTCAATGGAAAATTATTTGGAAACCAGAAATCTTTTTGCCCCAACATCCTAACGGAATAGAGTTTGTAGCTTATGGCAATGACGGAACGCCGATCTTGAAAAAACAATATTTCAGCGTGGGTGGGGGAGATATTTCTGAAACCGGCATGCGTTTCGATGACCGGCGCATATATACTTATTCTACGATGAATGACATTTTGAATTATATTGGTAATCGAAAATTGTGGGAGTATGTGGCAGAGTGTGAGGGACCTGATATTTGGGATTATTTGTCGGAGGTTTGGCAGCAGATGCAGTTGAGTATTCGGAACGGCTTGGAGCGTGAGAGTACGTTGCCCGGGGCGTTGCAGTTGCCGCGCAAGGCTTCTACCATGTTCTCGTGCGTGCATGGCTTGAACTCTTCTTTACAGCGGCGTTATACGACTGCGGTCTATGCCTTTGCTGCCGCGGAAGAAAATGCCAGCGGACAGACTATTGTGACGGCTCCCACATGTGGTTCTTGTGGGGTGCTTCCGGCTGTATTATACACGTATTATGAGTTTTACGAAAAAAACGATAAGAAAATCCTGCACGCATTGGCTACGGCGGGTTTGATTGCGAATTTGATTAAATACAATGCCTCCATTAGTGGCGCGGAAGTGGGCTGTCAGGGCGAAGTAGGGGCGGCGTGTGCGATGGCTGCCGGTGCCTTCTGCCAACTGATGGGCGGCTCGTCATATCAAGTTGAATATGCTGCCGAAATGGGTTTGGAACACCACTTGGGACTGACCTGCGACCCCGTCTGCGGATTAGTGCAAGTGCCTTGTATTGAACGTAATGCCTTTGCTTCCATACGTGCCATCGATGCTGCCATCTTTGCCCTCATCTCCGATGGTAAACATCTTATCAGCTTCGACCGTGTTGTCCGCGTTATGAAAGCCACTGGACACGACCTGCCACCCCTTTATAAGGAAACATCTATGGGCGGGTTGGCGTTGTAGAAATGCGGTCTGATGAATATTAGAAAATAGGAACGCGGACGTTTCGTCCGCAAATGTAGAGATGCAAAAATATTGCATCTGATATTTTTGCTGTCCGGTCAATTGATTGATTACCGTTTATTCAACATAACGAAGTCTCTTAACCCAATCTATTTATTTTTCTCAACTTTTCTTTGTCTTGCCAAAGAACTGACGCAGCAAGTGAGTGCAAAAGTCAAACTTGTTTGCTTTTGCCGGACATTCCGCCCACCATGGCAGTCGTGGTGGCTATTTTATCTTAGTACATGACATTTTTATTTTTGCTTAAATTATTGAAAATAAATATATTAAGCAGAATGGTTTATTGAGCAGCCCCGCAGGGGCAAGATTTTCAGTAACCCCAGACCAAGACGGAGTCCGCAGTCTGGGGTGGTGGCGGTGCGGTAGCCAAGGCGCGGCACGCTGCACAACTTTATCAACAATAGATAAAATAGAAACACCTTGAAAGTTTGACTCTCAGGGTGTTTTATTGTGAGGTGTTTCGTTGAATTCCTATGATGTTTTACTGTTTTTTCTATCAATGAGTTATCATAATATTTGCGTTAGTAAATTTACGGTATATTTATATTCCTTAGTAAATAAGAATATCTCCAAAAGTAAATCGTAACACGATTTGCAAACAGGTAAATCACTATGTAATTCCATTTTTTTGCAAAAAATTTTGATGGGGCTGCGCCCTATACCCCAAATAGTCAAAGTGTCTTAATCCCTAATACAGCGAACAGAAAAACCTACCTCCTTACGGTGGCTGCCCCTGTAGACATCGCTGGTATTGTAGAACATGAGCCGGATCCAGGCGTTACTGGTACTGTTCTCGGTAGCACTCCACCAGTAACCGTAGTCACCAATGCCGCTGAAACCACCATCGTCGTAACGGTAGCCACCCGGAAAGGCTGTAAAACCGGTTTCGTTGGTTGCACCAATATTGTCTGCATACCATAAACCAGTGCCAGCTTCAATAGTGCCAATTGCTTTAAGTTTACCCCCGGCAACACTTGTTCCGCCGAGGTAATCGGTTAATTCTGTCCATTCTGCATCACTTGGTAAATGCCATCCGGCAGGGCAGGAAATGCACGCAGCTGGCCAATTATATAATACGCCGTAGGTCGAGTAATTTGCTGTTGCTTTGGCATTTGCTACATTTGTACCTGTACCGCTGTAACCGTAAACATAATAATATGGAGTTGTTTGCGAACCTGTACCGGGATCAACAACGCTTGGTAAATATTTCAGGTTTTCTGCCATCCATACTTGATTGTCTATAGTTACGATTTGATAAACATTCCCATCGCGGGTGTCTGTAAAGGTATTGGCACTGCCGCCTTGTGTTGTAAACGACATAGCACTACCATAAGCTGTTCCATTGCTGTTTGTGGCGTAAGCTCTTACATAATAAGTCGTATTGGCTGTTAATCCGCTAATAGCACTTGTAAAACTACCTGCTCCGGTACCATTTGAAGTTTTATTATCGGCAATAGTTGGGGTTTTGCTTGTACTCCAACATACACCGCGTGCTGTTACTGTTGCTCCACCGTCCGAAGTGATGTTGCCGCCACTTTTTGCAGTAGTTTGTGTAATGTCAGTAACTGTAGTAGTTGTCAATACGGAGAACTCATCTTTTTTGCAACTGCTTGCAAATACTAAGAATACTCCCATTAATAATAATGGGAAAATCCAATTGTTTGTTTTTTCTCTCATGACTTTTAAATTTAATTGTTAATACTCATTTTTACTTATTTGTTTTTTTATGTCTCAATACGGTGTCTGGGTTTTTCCCAATGAACGGTAACGGTTTGGCAGCTTTGCGAAGGCGGCGGTTTACTGCGGTTCGGACGGGTGAGAAAGTTGCAAATTTGCCCGTAACTTTCTGCGAGCCAACACCGCCGCTTTTGCAAAACTGCTTGTTATGCCTCGTTCATTTCCTCTTTCTGTTTTTCATTTTCCACAGTACTTAAAATGAGATATAATTTATCTGAGAACTTTAAATCAACAATCAAATTGCTGTTTATCAGCCAAGTTCTTCCGAGCCATTCTCTTTCTTCATCTCTTTTAATTTCGTCTGCTTCCCATTCCCCTCTCGAATAATAATCGATACCTAATTCTTTGATTAACTGATTTACACAAAATGAAATTTCTTTAACCAAAGTTCCTGTTCCGAAAAGATTATTCTCTTTTGTGAAATAAACATGCCCGTTTGAATGTTTAATTAAAACATTAAAGTAACCGTAATAGGTGTCTCGTAATCTTTTATAAATGGCAAATTGCTCATCCTCTTCTATTTTATGGATTACATTTTCTTCTGTTTCTCTTTGTTCCAACTCTGTGACAAGTTCAGAAAAATTGCATTTGCATACTTTATCGTGAATAAAACAAGAAAAATCAGCTAAATAAAACACTTGTGTATCTATTTCGTGAAGATTGTACATAAATTTCGTTTTTTTGATAAAATCCTCATCTTTAGAAACTACAATATCACAGAATCCTCCAAAAAATGCATGTTTACTATCATTAATCATATTCATCATTTTTTGTTTTCTAGGTTTGCCTTGTACAAATCCGAAAAATTCCAATCCATTATACATATCTGTAAATAAATCGTAACGATATTTTATAATACTGCCATATTTTGAGACTGGTAGCTAAGTTAAAAAAAAGACTAATTTTGCAACCATTATGAAAAAAGCAACAAGAAGAAAATTTACGCCGGAGTTCAAAGCA
>JALNYF010000081.1 GCA_023229985.1 Bacteroidales bacterium
GGCGATTCGTGATAAGATTCCCGTAAATCGGCGTGTGCGTCAATTTGCAGAATGGACAAATGGTCGAATTCTTCGCTTGCTGCGCGAATGGCACCTATTGAAACCGAATGTTCCCCGCCTAACAACCCTACAACTTTTTCTCTTTTAATGTGTGAAATTGTTTTCTGATAAACCGATTCCGCCATTCGCTCCGGCGTGCTGAAATCTAATGCCGGTGAATCGGTGTAAATACCTGAAGAATAAGCTTCTATACCGTAAACGACATCGTAAAGTTCCAAACTATCCGAGGCTGCAATGATGGCTTCCGGTCCTTTGTCTGCCCCTTTGATAAATGTGCTTGTACCATCGTATGGAACTTTCATTAATACGTATTTTGCCCTTTCTTCCTCCGCAAAACACGCGTCCATGTCTAAAAAATTATCTGTCTCTTTCGGAAATCGTATCATCTGATTTTATTATATTAATAATTGCGCTGCAAAAATACATGAAGATTTTGAATTGGGAGTTGTTGCTATTTTTTATGCTAATCATTACAGAATATGTCATTTTTATGGAAAATACTTCCAAATTTTATGGCAATAACGATGCAAAAATATTTGATAATTCTTTTTTTATAAAATAAAATACTGATTTTCTGACATTTATAAAAAACAAAAAATCCATTCAAAATGGTTGTATTATAAAATAAAATCGTATTTTTGCGCTCTCAAACAAGGGAATTGTTTCAGTAGCTCAGCAGGTAGAGCACATCCCTTTTAAGGATGGGGTCCTGGGTTCGAATCCCAGCTGGAACACAAAAGCGAAGGTTATCAACTTTCGCTTTTTTTATTTCAAAATAAAGACGATTACGGATAATTGAATCAAGAGTAACAAAGGAACAGTTGCCCAAAATATGAAATGCTTCGTTTTGTGTCTTAATACAATCATCCCTAAGAATGCTCCACCCGCCCCGCCGATGAAGGCGGACAAAAACAAGACTTTTTCCGGAATTCGGTAGTAATGAAGCCTCGCTCTTCTTTTGTCAATGCCCCAAATTATGAAAGATAATATGTTGATAATCAGATAATAAATGATAAGTATGTGTCCCGACATCTCTCTTTTTTAAAGTTGCAAAAATAATTGTTTTTTGTTCACATCAATAGGGAAGGATGATGATTGTTGAAATGGGATTTTCCCACGATATTTCGATTTTTCCGTATGATGAATAATTCAAATCAAAGTAGTACCTTTGCAGCCCAAAATAATATTATGAGAATCATTATCATTAGTTTATTGCTATTGTCCTTTTCTGTAACACTTTTTTCACAAGTTCCCGAGAATAATGGAAGAAACAATACGTTAGAAGATTTGAAAACCGGTGCTGCGATTGAGGTGCAATCTTGTAATTTGATAGATTCCATCATCGATTTTGCCATGACGAAGAAGGGTTGCCCTTATCAATATGCGCATGCTGGTCCACAATCCTTTGATTGTTCAGGTTTTACCTCTTATGTCTTTAAACATTTCGGAATAACGCTCGCTCGAAGTTCTAAAGATCAATATACAATAGGGCAGAAAATCAAGAATGATGAACTCCGGAAAGGAGATTTAGTTTTCTTTAGTCGCGGGAAACAGTATGTTGGGCACGTGGGACTTGTGGTGTCAGTGGATTCGCTTCACAATTTTACGTTTATTCACGCCTCTACTTATCGAACCGGCGTTAGAATTGACCATTACGTCAAAGGCTCCTCCCGTCGAGCTTTTGTCGGTGCCCGCCGCATCATTGATTGCGAGGAGGTTGGTGGCATACCAATTGTCGCCAATTCGGCTGATACGCTCGTTCTTGAAGTCAGAACAGATACAATTATTTCCCCGCCGACTGCAGTTGTTAAGCCGATAACTCCCGCGCCACCTTCGTTTTTTTATCACAAGATTAAAAAAGGAGAAACCCTTTCCCATATTGCCGCCAAATATCACACCACGGTAGCCAAACTTAAAAAATGGAATCATTTGCGTTCCGATTTTATTCGAGAAGGGCAAAAGTTGAAAATATATAAATAATTTAAGGGATTCATTCAAAAATTAATGTAATTTTGTACGCTAAAACAAATATATGAAAACAGATATTAAATTATTAATAGTCAATGTTATAGCTCTGATACTGTTGTGTGTTGGACTTTATTCATGTCAAAAATACGATTTTGATTTTTCAAACATTAATTCTGCCGAATTGGATGGCGATTGGGGCGTTCCGTTGGTGAATACGACTTACTATGCCGACCAAGTACTGAATATCTTGGACGCGGATAATTTTACGCAAAGACCGGACGGCATGTTGCAATATACCTATGATATCTCCGCCGAAGAAATCGTTAAGGGCAGTGAATTGATGGAATTGTCAGACCAACTGCAAGCCTTTAAAAATTATGCTTTTGTTGTTCCTCCGGCTGCCGTCGGTTCTTCTGTTCCTATCAACGGCAAATCCTTCAAACAAACTCTCATTGTTGATAATCGGAATTTTCAAATACAAAACGGCGAAATCAAATCGGGGAGCTTTCAATTTGAAATAGATCACAACATTTTTCACGTCGATTCCGTCATTATTTCCACGCATAATTTATTGGATATCAATCAACATTTTTTTAGATATGTTATGAGAGGTTCTTATGATTATCAATCGATTGATGTAACCAACTATAAGCTGATTCCCAACAATGATTCAGTTAATAATGCCCTTGTTTTTACCACAAAGATTTATGGTAGGGTGCAGGGTTCTACCCAGCAACAAAACTGTTTTATGAGTCTGAAAATTACTGCCCAACATTTACAATTAAAGTATGTATATGGCAAAATGTCCCCTTACTACGTTCACGTTAGTGAATTACTACCGGTACGCGTCTTCTCCGATAATTTCACCGGAAGTGTTGACTTGCTGAATCCTGTTTATCATATTAATGTAGATAATTCTTTTGGCAGTCGGTTGGGATTTGTAGTGGATACGGCCGGCTTCTGCAGCGATGGCAACAGTTATTCTGCGGTGATGAATCAGGGATCATATGTTACGTGCCAAGCTGCGCCCAATCGCGGAGTTTTTGCCCATGATCAACAGCAGTATTCCCAATCTTCTGTCTATTATAACGAAAATTTAAACAAATTCAAACTGTCCGGTGATGTTATCGTCAATCCGCACGGTTATTCTGCCGGTACCATTTTCGTTGATGAAAACTCGACCATTAATATTCACACCGATTTGGAAATTCCGTTCCATGCGAATGTCGATTATTTGGAATTTTGCGATACCACGGGAAATATTTTGGAAGAATTACGAAATAATGGGGACGTAAACTCCTATTCCGATGCCATCAAGAAGTTGACTCTCAAATGTGGATTTACAAATGGTTTGCCCGTTATGGTGGACGCCCAACTCTTCTTTGTAGATACCAATCATACGCAATATGTCATTGTAGATTCTTTATTGTCCACCCCGCGGTTGTTAGGTGCCGCCCTCACGGATGCCAATGGCAAAGTAACTTCCCCAACCACATCGATTGCCAATATCGAAATAACCAACGATAAATTTGATAAAGTTCTGCAACAAAGTAATAATACGGTTCTGCGATTCAGAATTTATGCAACGAAGCCCGTAAAGATTTATACTTCTCAATATTTGAAGGCAAAAATCGGAATGAGGGTCGAATATGATACAGAAAATATTACGGTTGATTTATAAAAAAAATGCTATGAGAAATAAGACAATTATATTTTTATGTTTGGTATTGGCGGGTCTCTTTTCCCAAGCCCAAGAAAGCCGGACAGTGCATTTTATGCAGTTTAATCCGTATAGTAATTTGCTGAATCCAGCCGCTCCCGTGAAATATAAAGGCTATGTAGGGATGCCCTTCATGTCAAACATTCACCTTAATGTGGAAAATACCGGTATTCAATATGACCACCTGATAAAAATCAACGAAACCGGTAAAACATTGACTATTAATAATTTTATCGACCATTTGCATAAGACAAATCGGTTGAACCTTAATTTGAATCTGGAAATTTTTTCCTTCGGTTTCAAAACAAAACATCTTTTTGTAACGGTAAGCGATAGAATTAAAACAGACGCTTATCTCTTTTACCCTCAAACACTCTTTAAATTGCCTTTGCAAGGAAATATGAACTATATCGACGAACCGGCAGAATTTAATAATTTAGCCATCAATGCTAACATTTATAATGAGTTGGGAGTTGGTTTCCGCTATCAGATTAATGATCAATGGGCCATTGGTTTTAAACCGAAATTTTTAATTGGTCTGGCAAATATCAAAACAAACAGCAGTCACTTTAAATTGACGACCAACCCGAATAACTATGATTTAACCATGGAAGAAAATTTCAGTGTCAATACCTCACTTCCCGTTGATATTGAAAATATAGATGATTTTGACGTCAAAACCCTCAAAAATATTATCAACAATATGGGATTTGCGATTGACTTGGGCGTGCAATATCAGATTAACGAGAAATGGAGTGTGGGAGCAGCAGTTTCGGATTTGGGATTTATTCATTGGGAAACGTACCCCACTAATTATGAGAGTCATACCGCTGACGGCGGAAGATATTATAGAGATGGTCAATTCTATTTTTCGGGTGTTGATGTAGCCCAATTAGTCGATAATAAAGAATATATGGATGAATTTGTTGATTCGTTAGCTTCTTATTTTCCTACGAATCAGACAAAACTGACCTCTTATAATTCAGCTACTTATGCAAAAGTTGTACTCGAAGGTCGCTATCAAATCCACCGGAATCATGCTTTTTCGGCCATGTTTAGGGGCGACATTATCAACCGCTTTTTTATTCCCTCTTTGACGGTTGCTTGGGACGGAATGATTGCAAATTTCTTGAATTTATGTGTCAATTATACCATTATGCCGCATAGTTATGCGAACGTTGGCGTCGGCATCGGCTTTGCTTTCAACGGTTTTCAAATGTATCTGGCAACCGATAACGTGTTGGCAGCATTTGACGTGGTTAATTCCCGTCAAGTGGGATTACAAGCCGGTATCGTATTTAATTGGGGAAAACAGAAAATAACGAAACCGGAACAATTACCGGAAGAAAAACCCATAAATTAATATTTTAAACTATACATTATGAACTTAACATTAGGGAATCAAACAATTGAAATGGACGGTGATGGATTTATGCTTGATCCAACCTTATGGACAGACGATTTAGCGAAGGAAATCGCGAAAGCAGACGGTATTAATGAATTAACCGAAAATCATTGGAAAGTTATTACCATTATCCGCCAAAATTTTGAAGAAAAAGGAATGGCTCCGATGGTTCGCGTGATTTGTAAAGGTACCGGACTCAAATTGAAGGAAATATACGAACTTTTCCCGTTGGGACCTGCGCGTGGTGCTTGCCGCGTTGCCGGTTTGCCGAAACCCGATGGTTGTGTATAGTAATTCTTTTTACAATCATTCGTTATGTCAATTATACAAGTTATTTCATTAATTGCTCTCGCTTTTTGCTTTGGATTGCTACTTTGTCATTTAGTCAGATTGATAAAGTTAGGGAAACCCCAAGATTATTCTATTCCCAGCGGGAGTGTGAAAGATGGTGTAATCTACTCCAATACTGTGGCAATGATGCCCGGTAATAAAGAATCCGCCTATATGCACTTTCCTACCTATACCGCCGGAATTCTTTACCATTTGGGGACCTTCCTCTCTTTTTTACTTTATATTCTTTCTCTCTTCTCTTTTTTTAAATTATTTCCCCATTGGCTCTATATCGTTATTGCCATCTTCTTGTCGGCAACTACTTTGTGCGGTATCGTTTTGTTTTTTAAAAGATTATCAAACAAAAACTTACATAACCTTACCAATAAAGATGATTATTTATCCAATGGATTTACCACCTTTTTCCAATTGGTAACGGCTCTTTTTGTCGGCTCTTTGTTGTGTCCTACCCAAGCCGATTTATTCGTATATTTATACTATATTGGCTGCATCGTGTTGTTTATCTATATGCCGTTCAGTAAATTAAAGCATGTTCTATACTATTTTGCCGCCCGCTATCATTTGGGATTTTTTTATGGCTGGCGAAACGTATGGCCCCCTCAACAGAAACATTAGTTTTTATAAAATAAATTCACAAACCTAAAATAAAATAATGAAACGAGACAGTGTAATTTTTGATTTAATTCAACAAGAACGCAATCGTCAAACCTCAGGAATTGAGTTGATTGCATCAGAGAATTTTGTTAGTGACCAAGTGATGGAAGCT
>JALNYF010000032.1 GCA_023229985.1 Bacteroidales bacterium
CGAAGACAACGGACGGAAAAGCCGTAGTGCTTATATTCGTTTCTACGAGACACCAGGGAGGCAAAGTACGTGATATAGCGCGTGTACGCGTGGCTAGCATCACCCTCGGTAGCACTCCAATAGTAGGTCCTTTCACCGAAACCGGTGTTACTGCTACCGTAGTAGCCGGCAGCCAAAGCAGTAAAACCGGAAGAGTTTGAAGCTTGAGTACCTCCTGAAAGCCAATGGGAAGTACCTGCTTCTTTCATCTTATCTCCGGCTACACCATTACCACCCAAGGTAGTCATCAAATCTTCCCACTCTCCATCGCTCGGCAAGTGCCAACCAGTAGGACAAATGCCTTGTACCCCACTCGGTTTGGAAGAGGAACTGACGCTCCCGTGCATCACCGCTTTCCAATTATACAAATAGCCGTATATATTTACAGTGTTGGCATCCCTATTAGGATTATAGCGGTAAGGAGTTACAGTGCTGGCGTTAATGCCCAAGTCAATGGGAGTGTTGTCAGGGAATTTTGCGGTACGCAGGTTCTCTTTCATCCAACATTGATTTCCAATTTTTACAGTATTATAAACATTATGGTCGATGTCGGTAACAGTAGGGATTGCGGTGCAGGTAGGGATAGTGTTGCTTTGGGTGGTAAAGGTAAATGTTTCGCCATAGCTCGTACCTCCGTCATTGGTGGCATACGCGCGCACATAGTAAACCGTGCCGGAGGTTAAGCCGTTCATACTACCTATAAATGGGTCGCTTCCGGGAAGTTCGGTAGTGTGAAGATTCTCAATAGTGGGATTGGGAGAAGTATTCCAGCAAATACCGCGCGCTATAACGGCAGAACTGCCCTCAAAAGTAACATTGCCACTACATTTTGCACTATCCAATCCAATATCAAAAACGGCAGATGTCGTAACGTCCGGTTTTAAGTAGCTGACACATCTTACGTTGAAACCGGAGGAGGGTAACATATTCACGATTGTAATTTGCGGACAGTTACAATGACAACCGGCAACGAGCGGATGAATTGAAACCACGGTTGTCGTCAAATAGTAGCCGGAAGTCGTCGATCTTTCATAGCGGTGAGTGGAACTGTTATAGTAACCACCCGGCAGAAAATTAAACCCCTCAGCATCGGAAGTACCGATAAATTTCAGCCAGTGGACAGCAGAAAGTAAGCTTTCAAAGCCGGCAGCACCCGTAGAGGATTCCAAGGTTACCCATTCGCTTTCAGAAGGCACGTGCCAACCGTCGGGGCAAACACCCTGCACCGGATCCGGCAACTGCGTAATGGGGAGTTCAGGACTTGTGCGAGTAGCAGCGTAATAGGTGTACAACCGTCCATAAGTGTCCAAATTGATCGGATCATTATTATAATAACGTGTGTCGGGAATGTCACTACCATCAGCATATTGTGTGGCACGCAAATTTTCACGCATCCAACAATTGCCACCCACGCGGTATAAGTGATACGTATAGCCCTGATAATCAAGGGGAGCACTGCAGAAAGTTTGTGCCGAAAGATGGTTGGAACCCAACATCATACAACATACTATCAATAAAACAAAAAGAAAATGCTTTTTCATATATAACTGCTTTTTTATATGGAATATATAGTTATTGCTATTTCAAAATTCCAAAAAATTGAAGCGGGCTTCTGTCTTTATATTTATTATACCAACCTTTCAAATCATACAAAATCTGCTGACCCAATTCCCAAAAATTGAAGCGGCAAAATTAGTAAAAATTCTTTTCATGTCACATTTATAGTAAATTTTTCTATCTATCTGTATATCAGTAATTATAGTAATTTTTTCAGCTTAAAAACGAGATTCGCCATTGTAATTTGAGCTGATTTTCGGAGAATCCGATTACAAATTTGAACATTTTTTGCATGCCTTTCTCACAAAAACCATTAAATAATTGGTGGCTATTATTTTTGACATCATTATTTTTTCGATGAAAATGCTTTTTGAATTCTGAACTTAATCTCCACTCACAAAAAAAAATTACAAAAAAGATGTAGTGATTTCATAAAATTAGCATTGTTGAGCAAAAAAGGATTACAGATACCCCATTTGCACGGATTTTCTATTGTATTATGATTGACTTGCGTTCATGCTTATTCTCAAAACGAGTAAAAAATCCATCAAAAAAAGAGACAGCTTCTTTGATCGCTTTTCAGAAAGTTCTTATAACACTATTTTGCATTGGAAAATTCAAAAATGTATCTTTCGTAAAAATATTTATGCTAATTTTGCAGCCGATTTTAAAACATAATACTCAGCATAAATTAAATCAAAATAGAGATGAATTTAAAAATCAGATTGATTGTAATGAACTTTCTCCAATATGCAGTTTGGGGAACGTATTTGACTTGTATGGCGCGCTATTTGGGACCTCACGGCATGGGAGACCACATCGGCTTATTCTATTCCGTTCAAGGAATAGTTTCCATCTTCATGCCTGCTTTGGTTGGAATTCTCGCCGACCGCTGGATACCGGCGCAGAAAATGTTGGGAATCTGCCACGCCTTAGCCGGTATCAGCATGATTGCCGCCAGTTTGTATGGAATTACTGCCGGTGATAGCGTTCAGTTTGGCGTTTTCTTTTCGCTTTATACCTTCAGTGTCGCTTTCTACATGCCTACCATTGCACTTTCTAACTCTGTGGCATACAATGCTTTAGAGAGAGGCGGATTGGATACTGTGAAGGATTTCCCTCCTATCCGCGTTTTTGGAACCATCGGCTTTATCGCCGCTATGTGGGCAGTCGATTTATTGGGTTTTCAAGATACACCCTACCAATTTATGATGAGCGGCGGCTTGGGAGTCCTATTAGCCCTTTACTCTTTTACATTACCTAACTGTCCGATTATCAAAAGCGAAACCAAAAAAACGATGGCTCAAGCTCTCGGCTTGGAAGCTTTCTCCCTTTTCAAACAAAAAAGAATGGCAATTTTCTTCATTTTCTCTATGTTGTTAGGGGCTTCCCTGCAAATTACCAACGGTTTCGCGAATCCGTTCATCAACAGTTTTGCTTCAGTGAAAGAATATGCAGATACCTTCGGCGTACAACATTCCAATATGCTGATTTCTCTGTCGCAAATTTCCGAAACTTTGTGTATCTTATTGATTCCTTTCTTTTTAAAGAAATTCGGCATCAAGAAAGTGATGCTCATGGCGATGTTTGCATGGGTACTTCGTTTCGGCTTCTTCGGCATCGGCAACCCGGGTGGCGGCGTTTGGCTGTTCATTCTCTCCATGATTGTTTACGGTTTGGCATTTGATTTCTTCAACATCTCCGGTTCCCTTTTCGTCAACCAAGAAACCGACCCCAGCATTCGCTCCTCCGCACAAGGTTTGTTTATGCTGATGACGAATGGTCTGGGCGCAACCATCGGCACTTTAGGCGCACAATGGGTTGTCAATCAATTCTGTGCATGGAATGAGTCCGGTTTGCTCGTCGGCGATTGGCCATCCGTATGGTACATTTTTGCCGGTTACTCCTTGGTGGTTGCCGTTGTTTTCGCCCTTGTTTTCAAATACAAACATCAACCTAATCAATTAAAATTGGACAAATAGATGGCGGTTACCCCGATTATCGAAGAATCATGGAAACGCGAACTGGCAGATCAGTTCGCGTCTTCGTATTTTGAGGAGCTGAAAACTTTTCTGATTGAAGAAAAGAAGCGCTATCGCATTTTTCCTCCGGGGAATCTCATTTTCAACGCTTTCAATCTCACTCCTTTCGATAAAGTGAAGGTTGTTATTTTGGGACAAGACCCGTATCACGGTTTCGGACAGGCACACGGTCTCTGTTTCTCGGTACAACCCGGCGTCCCGCACCCTAAATCGCTGATTAACATATTCCAAGAACTCAAGGACGACATCGGCTGCGAAATTCCGGTGAACGGAAACTTGGAAAAATGGGCACAACAAGGCGTATTGATGTTGAACGCCACCCTGACCGTGCGCGAACATCAAGCAGGCTCCCACCAGAATCACGGCTGGGAAACATTCACTAACGCTGCCATTCAACAGTTGTCTGCGAAAAAAAACGGCATCGTCTTCCTGCTTTGGGGAGCTTACGCGCAAGCCAAAGAAACGCTCATTGACTCTTCCAAACACTTCATTCTCAAAACCGCACACCCGTCACCACTTTCGGCTTACCGCGGTTTTTTCGGGTGCAAACACTTTTCGCAAACCAACCAATTACTTCAACAATCGGGACAAACGCCCATTGATTGGAATCCGGCATAGTCCTTTTATCGAATCATAAAGTCTTCAAAATGAAAATAATAGTTGATTTCTTAGACCGCTTAATGCGGAATAACGATCGTGAGTGGTTTGCTGACCACAAAGCGGAATATGTTGCCGTACAAAATCGTTTCAACGGCTATGTAGAACAATTGATTACCGAAATCGGAAAGTTTGACAAAAGTGTCCAAAAATTGCAGGTAAAAGACTGTATTTATCGGATTTACAAAGACATGCGTTACTCGACAAACAAGTTGCCTTATAAAACTCACATGGGCGGCTACATTTGTCCGCACGGCAAGAAATCGGGTTATGCGGGCTATTACTTTCACTTGGAACCGGCAGAATCCGAATACCTGAACGGTTGTTTGTTGGCTTCCGGTTGTTATAATCCCGATAACAAATTGCTTACCCGTTTTCGCGACCATATTATGGCAAATGGCACTCATTTTGAACAACTTGTGCAAAGTGCGCCGCATTTTACCTTATCCAACAATGCCAAATTATCGCGCGTTCCCAATGGCTATCCCAAAGATTCTCCTTATGCCGAATACCTGAAATTGAAGGATTTTTCATTGATGATGCCCTTGTCTGACGACATCGTTTATGGTCCAAACGTAATCAAAGAGGTCGTAGAACTATTTCGTGAAACGCAGACATATAACGCCGTTTTGAACGGGATCATCGAAGAGCATCAAACGGAATGGATATAGCATAAAAAAACTCCTACTTGAATTAGCAGGAGTTTTTTATTATTTACAAAAATGATTATCTGATAAAAGACTCAACCTTCAACACTTGTTTGGGTTGGTTGGGAGCATTGGTAATAACGTCCAAACTGCAAGTTGTTTTACCACTGCGATTTTGACTTTTAAAAGAAACATTTAATTCGATGGTTTCTTTAGGTTCAATGGTCATTTTACTAACTTGATAACTGAGACTTGGAAGACTGCTTTCGATTTTGCGGATGATTAAGGGAGTTTTCCCGTCATTGGTAATTTTAAAAACTCCGGTAGAAGTGGTATTTTTCGCGATTGTGTCGAGTTCCAACAAAGTTTTGTCGTAGCTAACGATAGGTGCTTTTGCTAAATCGTTGGCAGAAAGGCGAGAGAAATCTTCATAAATATTGACATTAAAATAGAGAAATTTACGTGGTTCCAAGGTATCGTTAGTAATGATGGTGATTTTGTCTTTCAAATTTCCCCAATCATTTCTGACAGAAGGGTCATATTTAAACACGATAACACCTTCTTCGCCGGCTTTCAGCTCTTTACCAAAGCTTCTATAAACTTCAGTGATATGATTAGGCAGTTCGACTGAAATGGGTGTATTGCGACCGTTTTCGTAGAAACTCTTGATTGTAAAGGTGTCAATACGGGTTTGTGAATTAGTCAAATCAAAGCGTTTAGAATTTTCGAGAAAACGAACTTCTCCTCTGCCGGTTTTGTAACCTGCTAATTCATATTTTGTTGGGGGTCTTGGTATAACATTTCCTTTGATAAAAATAATGTGAGGGGCGGTTTGGTTAGGTTCATTCGTAAAAACTTTAATATTTTTGTTGAATTGGTTCGGGCGTCCCCACGGGTCATAAGTAGCATCAATAAAGCCGGTTTGTCCCGGTGCTACTTCTCCTCGAGTATAGTCGGCTGCAGTACAACCACATCCCGGTTTTACCTTGGTTAATACCAACGCACTGTCGCCGGTGTTTTTAAATACAAAACGTGCGGTTACTTTTCCACCCTCTTCTCTTATGGTGCCAAAATCGTGCGTTTTATTGTCAAATTCAATTCTGGGTTGTGCATAAGCGATGCACAACGCTACAACTAAAGTTAGTGATAAAAATACCTTTTTCATTTCTAATTATTTATTATTATAAAGAAGTCGCAAAGTTACAATTTTTTTTCAAAAATCCCCTTTGGCTTTTAAAAAAAATGAAAAAAAATAATACAGACTTAATTATCTGTCATTAAAACTATTACGAAATAACGCCACCCCCAATAACATCTTCTCCTTCATATAGAACGGCACTTTGTCCTAAAGTAATTGACTCAACCGGATTTTCAAATTCACAACAGAAACCTTTTTCATCAGCAAAAATGCGTGCTTTTTCTCCGTGGCTGCGATAGCGGATTCGGACAGTGCAATGAAAATCATCGGGAACTGTTGCATATTTCATGAGATTTACCTCACTTAATCGGCAGAATTTGCCGGCGAGATCCTCTTTTTTTCCGAGAACCACCACATTTTGTTCCGGACGAATTGCCACTACATACGCCGGCACGCCCAACGCAATACCCAAACCTTTGCGCTGTCCAATCGTGTAGTTGGGATAGCCTTGGTGCTGCCCGATTACCTTGCCGGAAGTGTCCTCAAAATTTCCAATTTTGCAAAAATCGGCATAATTGGGAACATTGGCAGAGAGAAAACTGCGATAATCATTATCGGGAATAAAGCATATTTCCTGACTCTCTTTTTTTTGTGACAAGTTGACAAAACCCAACTTCTCCGCAATTTTCTTAACCTCCGGTTTCGTATAATCACCCAATGGGAAAATTGTATTTTTTAAATGATCCTGCGACAATTTCCACAAAAAATAGCTTTGATCTTTAACAATATCGGCACCTTTTCGAATAAAAAAACGTCCGTTTTGCTCTCCTATCCGTGCATAATGACCGGTTGCCAATTTTTGGCAATGCTGTTCTTCTGCTATTTTCCACAATGCACCCCATTTTATCCAATAATTACAAACTGTACAGGGATTTGGGGTACGACCATGCAAATACTCATTTGTAAAGTTCTGAATAACAGTTTTATTAAAATAATCTTGTACATCAATCACAAGGTGTTTCATCCCCATTTTCTGTGCCAGCGAATGAGCTTCCTCAATTGCATTATGTTCGGAATCCGCCGAAATTATGCGATTCTGGAAGGTTACCCCAATCAATTCGTATCCCATTTCTTGGAGAAGCATGGCAGCAACACTGCTATCAACTCCACCACTCATGGCAATCAATACTTTCATTTCTCTTATTTTTAACCGGCAAAATTACATGTTTTGTTTGAATTGACAAATCTTATCCTAAATAAAGCTGACCGAATGCATAAAATTATTTAACTACCTGTAGTACTGCACTATATAAGATTTCGTATGATCCAAAACAAAACAATTAAGGCAAAAATAACATAGATTGCTACATGCCCGAATAAGATACTTTTCCATCGTAAAACTCGCTCGGAAGGCTGCTTTATTAAATCGATCAAGGTATATATAGCAAGATAGGGCAAAAGTAAGACAACCAATAGATTTTGTTTCATTGCTTGGAGAATATCAAAATTCAAAAGATAATGTATCGCCCTTTGCGAACCACAACCCGGACATTTCCACCCCGTCAATAGCCAAAAAGAACACTTCGGAAAAAATACAGAATTTTCCGGATTATATTTTCTGTATATTACTACAATTATTGACAGTATAATAATAAAAACAGCCCATTTTAATAGTTTTCTAACGTTCACTATTTGCGTAATTATTTGATATTTACGTATTCTGGTATAAATTATAGAACACGCAAAATTACAATTTATTTGGGATACAAAATAATAATAATGTTGTCTGAATCAAAAAAAAAGTTACTTTTGCAAGTTAATTATTCAAAATGATTTTCCCGACAAATGGGTGAAACATCATACTTTTTCAAATTATGTTCATACACCTCGCATAATTGAAAAATAATAAGGAGGTCAAATTTTTATAAAACAACGAATTATGAAAAAATTTTTGCTTTTTTTATTTGTTTCCATGATCTTTGCATCATGTTCATGGTTTGATCCGGTTGATACCGATTTAATACCTGTGATGATTGGAAAAAAGTACGGGTACATCAATGCGGACGGCGATGTTAAAATCAATCCACAATTTGAGGAGGCTGCTCTTTTTCGCTGCGGCTTGGCATTAGTCGCAGTCAAAGATTCCAAATCAGACACAAACGATATCCAATACAAATGGGGGTTTATTGATAAAGATGGAGATTATGTAATGCAACCACAGTACAAACGTGCCACTAGTTTCAGCGAAGGAATTGCGTGGGTAGTGCGTGAAGGAAAAGCCCCGGAAGCCATTAATAAAAAGGGGGAACCTCTTTTTACGCTTAAAGATGCCGAAGAAGTACAAATCTTTAGGGATGGTTTAGCCGCTTTTTCTGTTATTAATAAAGAAAATGAAGAAAAATGGGGATTTGTGAACATTCACGGAGAAGTTGTGATTACGCCACAGTTTGACGGCGTGGGATTGTTTAACGAAGGAATCTGTGCTGTTTACAACGAGAAAGAGAGAAAAGTCGGTTTTATTGATAAAGATGGGAAACTGATTATTAACTATCAGTTTGACAATGCTTTAGATTTTCAAAACGGGATGGTCAGCGTAAAACTTGATGATGATTGGGGCATTATAGATGAAGACGGAAAATATGTTATCAATCCGCAATTTGACGAAATCATTGCTGATGGCGATTGGTTCATGATGGGAACTGATGACCAATACGGATGGTGCGATGAAAAAGGAAAATACACTATCAATCCGCAATTCAGTGATATAAGACCATTTTTTGACAATGACTTGGCACCTGTCAAAATAGATGATGAATGGGGATTCATTAATAAAAAAGGAAAAATTGTCATATCAGCGCAATTTTTAAGAGCATACCCTTTCATTGACGATATCGCCGTTGTAGGAACCAAGGAGAAATTTGGATTTATCGATGATGAGGGAAAATATGTTATCAATCCGCAATATGCGGAAATCGGATATGACTATTTGCTCTATTCAATTAGTGACATTTATTGTGCTTACGGGATCATTTCAACAGATTATATTAATACAAATGCCTATACCTCAGCCTTTAACCTTGAAAAACCGGGCGGTCTTTCTCTTGAATCGACATACGCAGAAATGATGGAGAAATATAATCTTTCAGAAACCGATTTTAGTAAATATTTAGACAAGACCACACTCTTAGACTCTACAATCGGAAACAGATTCGCAAACTATCGGCTAATAGCAATCGGAAAACCCTATAAGGAAATACAAAACAATTCTTCTTATTTCTACTATCCGGATTACGCTTTTGATTCGTCCGTCAAACCAAAAGGTTATGAATATGATGTTTCATTTTCTTACAGATCTGCAGGAAAAGAACAGACATTTATTGATGCCGTTAAGAAGTATATATCATCAAAATATCCATTAGACAAGAACCATTCAAACGATCAAGTGTCAGTATACACCGATGAAAATCGTTATGTTTATCTTGTCATCTCCAATGATGAAGAAACCGATACACCTACCGGATTCAGCATCATCATATCCTCAGAGAGCATCCCCGAATATAGCTCATCAACCTCAATAGAAGAGATAGAAGAGGCGGCAATAGCAGAAGTTGAATAATAAGGCTGATTGAGAAGTGGCCGAATCATTAATAACTTTGAAACCATTGATTATCAAATTATTATAAATTCACACCAATTCTTTATCGGGATTAGATAAAAAACGCTCCCGAGGATTAACCTACATCGTTTGAACAAAAGCGAGATCATTGCTTCAGATATGAAAAATAACTTGAGCTCTTATCTCGCTTTTTTGTTGACCGTTGATCAGCTCATGCGAAGAACCAATGCTACTTCTATCATCATAAAAAGTTTGCGAGAATCGCAGCTGAAGGTCAAAAAAAGAGTAGCCATAGTCGAGCATGACATAAAATCTCACTCCTTTTCCATAATAGCCATTAATGGTAAACATATACAATAAATCATTCTCATACGCATAAATCCTTTCATCATAAGAGTCTGTATCAAAGAAGGCAAAACGGAGATTGGCTCCGAAATTCCATTTTGGGATTTTCACACCCACATCTTGAAAAAGTAAAATGCCTTGTTTGAATGAATGCGAAGGCAGTACATTCAGAACAAAGTCAATTTCGGTTTTCATTTTCATTATATCGATGGGAGAATAGTTAAAAGCACACCTCAATTTGTGTTGTTGTTGCGTTGCGAGTGTTTGATAATATGCTGTAATTCTGTAATTTCCCTCCTTCATTTTGTACTGATACTTGACATGAAGTTGCAAATTACGGTGCAAGGAAAAAATAAGTTTGGCAGTGCAATCAAATCCATTTGTTGGTTGATCGGTTCTAAATCGCAGCCACGGAAAATAGTAGAAATCTCCATTGAGTACCAACTGCACTATTCGCGATAAAACAAAATCTGCCGCTACATACATCCCTATTTCATTATGAGACAGGGAGTTTTCTCCGAACGCACTACTATTGAGAGCGATATATTTTGGGTCATAATAGCGAAACAGCACGGACAATTTGCAACGCGGGTCGACATCAAAAACACCCCCTTGCAAGAAGGCAATTCCGCCATTGCGACTTACCCCAAACTCCCCAAACAGAATACTTTTTGGAACAATAACCTTATAATCCATTCCAAAATTGCACATTGATTTGCCGGTAAAATCAAATTTTTTGTAAAGTTCTTTGGCGGGAAGTATCTCAGCAGAAAAATCAGTTTTAGTAATGGTTGCGCCCACGCTGAAAATTCTTCGTTTCAGTTGAAAATTGCCACCATAAATCCTGTTATAGAAACTCTGTTTCCGGATTACTTCGTTTAGCGTGCGATGATAGGGGGAGAGCGAAAGCGATCCGTCAAAAAAACAGTTACTATCACTGTCTATCAACAATTCTCCATCAAAAAAACGATGTGAATAAAACAGCGTTCCTAAATAATGGGCATCTCCGATAGTCACAGCAACGCCGCGCAGATTGCTACTTTCATTCATCGGAGCAGAAGGACGAATCATGGAAGCAAATCGACGTATTTGCCCCGCTCCCCCACCCTTTGTCCCCATACTTCGCCCGCCCATAACTAATCCTTGACCAAAATCTAAATTATAATCTCCTATTACACAATTTTTTAAAACACCAATATTCTTAAACTGCACAAAAAAGGCATAATGGTCAAATCCCTGTTTTTGTGTACCTTTAAAAAACTCCTCGCCTGCATCTTTTTCTCCCGAAAGTGCCATGGCAAAATTATCGCCGGACTTAAAAGTATATTTAAAGGTCAACCGCAGTGGATTTCCCAAATAAGCATTCTCTTGTTCCGAATAATAACCGGCTTGTTTTTCAAGCACTTGACCATAACGGAGTAGTAATTTCTGACTTGATCTCCGAAAAAAAGAGCGGAATACACTTCGCATACTTTTCGCGGGGCGCACCTCAACAAAATTGATGATCCGTTCTACATCACTTCGTGAAAAACCCTCTACTGCCGCCAACTCATATATCGTTACCAATTCGCCATAAATCTCAATATATAATTGTAATTGATAGTATTGATAATCCGTAAATTTTAATAAAGAATAGGCAACTTCTGCCGGCAATTCATTAATATTGATTTTTTGCGTCTGACCCTCCAATAAAAAATCTAGATTGTCGGCAAAATCCACCTCCTCGCTTTCCGAGTCAATTACTTGTTCTTCAATATTTTCAAATAAATTATCCTGCATATTATCAAAGATAAAAAGAGAATCTTCTTGTGCAAATAGATATAGCCAATTCCCAAAAAAGAGTAAAAATAGAATATTTTTTTTCATTTTGAACGTGATTCGAATGAGTAATGTAGCGTAATCTTAGGAACAAAACCAACCGCCAATTGATATTCGCAGCCGAAACCGAATAAAAAGTGTCTCCACCATAATTCTGCATCAATTGACAACTTAGGGGCAGGAAACTGCACATAACTTGTTAGGAACAATTTATTTATCCTAAAAACGGCACCCACGCCCACGCCCAATCTACTTTTTAATTCTTTTTCTACTTGACTGTAAATCAGTAAATTTTTACTAATTCTATAGTCAATATTAAAATAAAAACGAAGTGGCATCATTGTTTTGCCCACAATTCCATACTTTAAACGCGCGGGGTTATAGACTGAAAATCCGATTCCGACTTTATCGTGAATGGGGGCATAAAGTGAAACATCAAAAGTAACGGAATGGACGGACGGATAGTCGGCAGCGTGTAATAGAGAATAGTAAAATCGTGCCGCGATGGCAATATGTTTCCCGAAACTCCTTGCATAAGCGCCTGCCACAGTGAGATCTCCATATTTTGCATAGCCAAAATGAGAAACTTGAAAGACAAAGGCGTTCTGATGGAAGCGTAGAATCCCTGAAACAGCTTCATTCTCAAGTTCTTTCAGTAAAAACCGATTATGAAAAGAAGCAGAAACGTAAGATTTGTTTAAAAAAGAAGCCGATGCACAATTATTCTCATATTGTCCTAACACAAAAACCTCGCCAACAGATGGCACATTTGCAAATTTTTGAAGAATTAAAGAATCAACTTGTGAAAATGTAAAGTGCTGACTTACAATGTACAAGCATAGCAGCAAAAGGAGTTTTCGAGAAGACATGGTAGTTAAATTTTAGATTACAAAGATACAACACGAAAAAGGCGAAATCAATAGGTTTCGTCACTTTTTTCAAAAAGGCGATCGATTTTATCACTTATTTTTTAACGGCGAATACGTCTGCGAATAAAGTTGTTTATTTCGGGGGAAATATGGGAATAATAGACCAAAAAACAGCCGGTTATCACAACTATTCCTGAACGAACCGCTGATTCCGTCAATTTCCCGATGATTGAAGTAATATCCGGTAAAAAAGTAACGATAAATGCACATAAGCAATTGATACCGTACAAAATAGCAATAATGCCAACCACCTTTAACTGTGCCAATGAAAAGGGAGATGTTCCAATTTTGTATCTGATATATAAAAGTAAGAGGGAATAGGCAAAAACGTAGGAGAGCAACGTCGCCATAGCCGCGCCATTCATGCCCCACACCGGTATTAAAACGACATTTAGCACAATGGCAGAAGCCGTTAACAATACGGTAAAAATGAGTGAAAAATAGTAATATTTAGAAAATCCGAGAATGGTATTCCCAATCGTAAAAGAAGAATTATAGAGACGTGAACATGCCAGAATGAAAACAACCCATTTCCCCTGTGCATATTCTGCACCGTTGGGAAGTATTTGAAAAAGAACATCAATATTGATCCAAATCATCAAAAAAATGGCAGAGCCTGCCAACAATTGGTATAACGAAACTTTTTTACACAAAAAATTTGCCGTTTGGAAATCATTTTCTTTAACGGCAATGGAAATTTGCGGTTGCGTAATGCTTCCCAAAGAGCGATAAGGTACTTCAATAACGGTAGCAATATAATTGGCAATGGCAAAAATCCCGGTAAAGGTGAGTCCCATTTTGGCACTGACGAAAAAACTATTCAAGATAGGAGTAATATTTCCTGCCAACGCCGCAGTTAATAAAAATAATGTATAGAAAAAGAATTCGCGTTTCAGTGACGGCGTGATGTGTTTCCAATCCGGTTTAAAGGAAACCCGTTTTAATGACAACAAATACAAGACATTGAGAATGGCTGCGATAGCGTAAGTCATACAAAAGCATATCACTAAACCGTCTAAATCAATTACATTTATTCCAAAAAGGATGTACGCAACCAACAGCAACAGCCGAATGCCCACTTCTCGAATGAACTTGGGAACAGCAATTCGCATGAGAAGAATGGAATTGGTTTCAAAAACCGCAGTATATAAGGCAAAAAAAGATAGCGGAATAATGAAATAGAAGTAGTTAACGAAAAGTGGCGATTTTTCTTGAAAAATGTCAATGATTGAATTTTTGAAGATGAAAAAACAGACCAAAAAAATAGCAAAACCGATAAATGGGATGATTAAACTCCAAAAGAAAATGCCATGGTCTTTTTCTTTATCATCTTTAAAATAGGGATAAAAACGCAACATCGAAGCATTGGTGCCTAATTGTGCCAAACCGGCAAACAGCATGGCAGCGTCCACTAACACCCTCGTTAAGCCGATTTCCTCCGCCGTAAGATAGTGTGTCAGAATGAAAAAGGTGGTAACAAAACCAATGCCAATCCCCAAATAATTGACGATAGTTCCCTTAATACTCTGACGAATAATAACCCCCATTATTTTCAAATTTTGAAGTTACAAAAATACAAATAATTCGGATTGTGAATATATATTGCGTAAACAATTCATTTTTGCATGGTTCGCTCGAAATCATCCCGAAGTCAGCCGCAAAGCAATAGTAGTGAAAAGGAAATAAAAGGTAAAAAAGCCCGTAATCAAGCAAGTAATATTTTGGAAAAATTGTGTAATTTTGCACCCACAATTTTTGAAAACATAAAATACAATATTCAGAATGTTTGATAGTTTAAGCGACAGATTAGAAAGAGCCTTTAAAATACTGAAAGGGCAAGGTTATATTACTGAAATTAACGTGGCAGAAACAATGAAAGAGGTGCGGAAAGCCTTGTTAGATGCGGATGTCAGTTATAAAATTGCCAAGGATTTTACAGATGAGGTAAAGAAGAAAGCACTGGGTTTAAATGTTTTGAAAGCGGTGTCGCCCGGGCAGTTGATGGTAAAGGTTACCTACGATGAATTGATCTCTTTGATGGGAACAACTGCGGAGGATATTAACATCAAAGCCAATCCGTCTATTATATTAATGGCGGGATTACAAGGTTCCGGTAAGACGACCCACGCTGCCAAGTTGGCCAATCTATTAAAAAACAAGCGCAAAAAAAATCCGTTGCTGGTTGCATGCGACGTTTATCGTCCGGCTGCTATTGACCAATTGAAAGTGCTGGGAGAACAAATTGGAGTTCCTGTTTTTAGTGATCCGGAATCCAAAAAGCCGGTAGAAATTGCAAAACGTGCGGTGGCTCACGCCAAGGAATATGGGCACGACGTCGTGCTCGTGGATACGGCAGGACGTTTGGCAATTGACGAAGAGATGATGGATGAAATAGGAAATATCAAAGATGCCATTCATCCTCATGAAATTCTGTTTGTGGTGGATGCCATGACCGGACAAGATGCAGTAAACACGGCAAAAGCCTTCAACGACAAGCTGGATTTTGACGGGGTTATCTTGACTAAAATGGATGGTGACACACGTGGGGGTGCAGCTTTAACCGTGAAAGCAGTTGTAAATAAACCAATTAAGTTTATCGGTTTAGGTGAAAAGATGGAAGCTATGGATGTCTTTCATCCCGATAGGATGGCGGAAAGAATCTTGGGAATGGGCGATATCCGTTCCTTTGTAGAAACTGCACAAGCACAATTTGATGCAGAAGAAGCTGCTAAATTACAGAAGAAATTAGCCAAGAATCAATTTGATTTCAACGACTTCTTAAATCAGATAACACAAATCAAGAAAATGGGAAATGTGAAAGAATTGATGGGAATGATTCCGGGTATGGGCAAAGCGGTTCGCGATATGGATATAGATGACAATTCTTTCAAAAGTGTGGAAGCCATTATTTTAGCGATGACACCGGAAGAGCGTGCCAATCCGGAAGTGATCAACGGTAGCCGCAAAAAACGAATCGCGATCGGGAGTGGCACAGACATTCAGGAAGTAAATCGCTTAGTGAAACAATTCTTTGACACCCGCAAAATGATGAAAATGGTGAATAATGGAAAAGCCAAGAATTTGATGCATGCGCTGAGTGCAAGAAAAAAATAATCACCGCACGGAGGATGATTCATCTTATTAGTATGAATATCTACTCGTTATAAAAATAAAAAAAGCGAAACAATACTGTTTCGCTTTTTTTTGCAGGTATCAAAGATTATTTTTTACCTTTTTTTACTAATTTGTGTTTTTTTACAAATTCATCCAAAACTTCTTTTAAGGTTGGAGTTCCGATTTCTTGTAATTCATAGCCAACTCTTACGCAAGGTTGTTTGATTTTGATAAAGCGTTGTAAGTCGATGGGAGTACCGATAACGACTGCATCGCAAGGAGTTTTAGCAATTGTTTTTTCCAAATCTTTCATCTGTTTTTCGCCATAGCCCATTGCAGGAAGCAAAGTACCGATATTCGGATATTTTTCGAAAGTAGTAGTCAAATCACCAACGGTGTAAGGTCTTGGGTCGATTAATTCGGCTGCACCATATTTCATAGCGGCAACGGTACCGGCACCGATTTTCATTTCGCCGTGTGTCAAAGTAGGACCATCTTCTACCACCAATACTTTTTTGCCTTTTAATAATTCCGGTTTATCAACGGTCAGAATAGAAGCACCGTCAATAATTGTTGCAGTCGGATTAATATTGGCTAAATTCTTTCTAACAATATTGATGTTTTCCAAAGAAGCGGAGTCAATTTTATTGATAACGATCACGTCTGCGATACGGGCAACCACTTCACCCGGATAGTAGCTAACTTCTGCGCCGGGACGCAATGGGTCGGCAACGCCGATGGTCAAATCAGGAACGTAGAATGGAAAGTCGTTATTTCCACCATCCCAAAGAACGATATCGCAACCATCCGGATCATTTTCAGCTGCGCGAAGGATCGCTTCATAATCAACGCCTGCGTAAATAACGTTTCTCTTGGTAACTACGTGTGGTTCATACTCTTCCATTTCTTCAATAGTGCAATTGTTCTTTGCCAAATCTTCAACGGTAGCAAATCTTTGAACTTTTTGTTTGTTCAAATCTTGGTCGTAAGGCATGGGGTGACGAACAGCGACAACGCGCAAGCCCATCGCTACTAAGTATTCTATAATTTTACGGGAAGTTTGTGATTTTCCGCAACCTGTACGTGTAGCACCCACTGCGATAACCGGTTTGTTAGATTTAACCATGGTATCTTTGGGTCCCATTAATATAAAATTGGCACCTGCTGCATTAACGATGGCGCTAATTCCCATTACATAGGCGTATGGTTTGTCACTATATGCAAAAACACATTCATCAACTTTGAATTTTTTGATTAATTCCGTTAATTTGGATTCCGGATAAATTTGAATGCCTTTCGGATAGAGTTCTTCGCCGGCTAATTCTTTCGGATAGATACGATTGTCAATTCCGGGGATTTGTTCTGCCGTAAAAGCAACAACATTGTAATTCTTATTTCCTCTAAAATAAGTGTTGAAGTTGTGGAAATCTCTTCCTGCTGCTCCAATGATAATTACATTTCTTTTCATAAGTTTTTAATTTTAAGATATTTATATAAAATGTGTTCCATTTCTAACAAGGGCACAAATTTATAAAAAAAATCCGAAAAAACATCTCTTTTTTAATATCTTTTTCAACTTATTTATAACAAACCCTCAGCATAAAAACTATAATAATTATCTTTATGAATGATAAGATGATCAATCAACTGGATATTCATCAAAGAAGTGGCTTGTTGAATCTGATCGGTCAGGCAGATATCCGCATCACTCGGTGTTAAGCGACCGGAAGGATGATTATGACAAATGATAATCCCGGTAGCATGTTTTTCAATAGCCCGTGAGATGATCATACGTACATCTACAATCGTAGCAGTCCAGCCGCCTTCCCCGATTTTTTTCATATCCAGAAACGTTGAATTATTATTGACAAAGATAGTCCAAAACTCCTCATGCGAAAGTTCGGCAATTTTGGTTTGCATCAATTCCAATACATCCTCGGAGCAATTAATCTTTTTTTTCACTTCAACGACCTCAGCACGTCGGCGTCTTCCTATTTCAAAAGCGGCGTGCAACGTAATTGCCTTCACTTGTCCAATCCCTTTTATTTTCATTAATTCCGACACCGACAAATCGGCTAACCGGTTGATATTGTTATTGGTAGAAGCCAACAATCGTTTGGCAATATCCACAGCAGATTGATCTTTCGTGCCATTTCTAAGTAAAATGGCGATTAATTCCGTATTGGAAAGTGCCTGACTTCCTTGGGCAATGTATTTTTCTCTGGGGCGGTCGGATAACGACCATGCAGTAATAGGTAACCGATTTTTATATTCTGTGGACATTTGAGTTTAAGTTGTTTCTTGTCTTTTGAGTATGTAGGGTAGTAAAATTTGGTCAAATCCTTTGGTAATATCTGCCGGAAAGACATCAATTTGGTATTGTCCGCACTTAAGGGTTAATTCTTTGAAATAATCTCCGATTGCTGCTTTATAGTAATCGCGAATCTGATTGGAATGAATCTTTATCTCATTTCCGCTTTCCATGTCGATAAATTTATAAAGTCTGTTTTCAAAGCCAAAATCATATTCTAATTGTTTATGATAAGTATGGAAAAGAATTACTTCATGTTTGTTATGTCTTAGGTGTTGCAAGGCAAGTAATAATTCTTCCGTATTAGATTGTGATTCAAGCATATCACTAAAAATAACGACTAAGGAACGGCGGTGTATTTGTTCGGCAATGCGATGAAGGGTATCGGTAACCATCGATTTTTTCCGAACTTCATTTGAAATGGGTTGCAGTATCTTTTCTAATTCACGGTATATCATTTTCTGGTGTGATTCGCCACCCCTCGCTTGAGTATGCAGCTCCAATTCATCGGAGAAAACACTTAAGCCAATCGCATCTCTCTGATTCTTAAAAATTTGCATCAAAGCCGCTGCCGCGTATATAGAGAAGAATATCTTATTGGGAGATGCCAATGAATATTGATTCTGAATAGGAAAATACATTGAAGAAGAATTGTCGATTACTAAATGACATCGCAAATTGGTCTCTTCTTCATAACACTTCACGAACAATTTGTCAGTCTTTGCATATAGTTTCCAATCAATATGCTTGGTAGGCTCTCCAACATTATATTGCCGATGTTCCGCAAATTCCACAGAAAATCCATGCATGGGACTTTTGTGTATGCCGGTGATAAAACCTTCAACTACTTGTTTTGCAACAAATTCTAAATTGTCGTATTGGGTAATCTTAGAAAAGTCTAACGTGTATTCCATCTCAAAATTTTGAAGCAAAAGTACAATATTTTTATGAATTAATAAAAATCATCTTACGAACCGTCTGATTCTTTTTTGAACAGACCGTCGAAGGTCGGGATTCAAAATAGAAGACGAAAACAAGTGCGCATATTCAAGCAGTTGGCAGAGTTCATCCCGCTTCGTATATAATATGATCTGTGGATAGTTTCTGTAATTCTCCAAAACATTGTCTTGCAAACTTTGTGTGTATAGGACGATATAGTTTTGCGAAAGCATCCTCTTCGTCCTTCTTTGAAGATCTGTACGTCTCACATAGTCTTCAACATTATTATACACAACGAATAAATTGCAATTCTCTAAATCAAGCGTATTGAAATATTGATAGATATACTCTTCGCAACTACTGCATTGTGGTGTACTGTTGATAATGAATATCGCCTTTTCAGATGTAATACTTTCCCACTCAAACGATTCATTTTGATAAGTTTGTAAATGGATAGAATCCTTATGAAAGACATGTTGGGCGAACAAAGTCGAATACATGTAACACAAAAAAATTCCCAATAAAAGCACCGTTTTCTTTTTACATATCATGGTTGTTCACATTTTATCTGTTATTCTCATATTATATGTATAAACATCATTATTCGTTTTACGGTTCTATATTGTCTTTAAATTCCATTACTCTTAGTTTCAGGACGACGTCGTTTTTTTTCAGATATTCTTGTTTTTGATTTTCGTAATCGCCCCATTTTTTCCCTCTATATGGCACATCGGTTTCCTTCACCAATTGCCATAACATATTGTGCGTGGAAAATGACAAGCATTTTTCGATGTGATGATAATAAATTGGAAATTCGTCATTTTGCACAACGTGTTCCTTCGGAAAAATAACAGAAACAGGATAATAATGGTAGTTGCTCCAATCATCATTTGTACAGAGCAATATCATGTCAATTCCATCGGTAGAATCGGCTACATCGTATTGATGGTAAGTGAGCAGAAAATTCCGGTCGTTTAGCGGAATCACCTCAAGCGGGAATGAGTATTTTTTGCTATGATAGTATGAATACATTGCTCTGTCACCACCATATTCCATCTTTCCCATTTCTTGAATATAGTCGGGGTCCATTGTGTGCCAATTGGGTATTTCAATGTTAATTTCAGCTATTTTATTACCGGTAAGACTATATTTTTGAAGACAAAATTTAGGAGAATTGAGAAAATAGATGTATTCATCCGTAGCTTTAATAAAACCATTAGGTCCGTATTGGAGTAAAAAGGGAGCATCTATTATGAATTGTTGAACTTCATGTTGCTTATTAGAATTGATTTTTTGTTGAACAAGTCTGAATCCCATCTCATTATCTTGACAGGAATAATAGATACTACCCTTGAAATAATAGGTAAACTCCGGGCTAAAGGAGGTAGGCACACGTTGTTGCAATTCATATTCCCCGTCTTCGTCAAGTCCATAAAAAAGAATTGCATACTGTGTCGATAGAATAATTTTTTCTTCAGTCACATTGATTGCATAAATCCAATAATTCCGAGCAGTCATCATATTGGCTTTCGCCTCCGGAAACGGAATCATTAATTGTGATTGTTCACCGGTTTTGCTGTTGAGGGCAAAAATGGTGGCTTGGTAATTATTATCCTTGTCTCTAAAAGCTGTACAACTGCAATAGACAAAAGAATCGTTGTAGGCACACCCTACGATTCGTTCCGGGAAATCATCAGAAGCTTTAACCAAATTTTTCTCTATAAAAAAATGGGAGAGATGAGGTATGGTATCTGCCACACATGACTCTGTTTGTGCTGACAATTGCAGCAGCATCATCCATAACCCAAAGAATGTTGATAATAATTTTTTCATTATTCTAAATTTATGTTAAACGATCAATGCGAATAAAAAAAGATGTTACATATAATATATTACAATGGTTACTTACGAAACTATCTAATACTCAAAAATAATATATTCTTTAAAACTAATCATGTAATAATTATACATAACATCTTTATAAAATTAATTACGTCTCTCGAGCAGTGAGTTATCGTCGGTTGAAATGGTAATCGTTATTTTGGCTTCGGGATTATCTCCGGTGCGATAACGCCAATCGGCTTTAACGAAATACAATTGCGATTTATCGCTTCTCCTCACAGCAATTTTAAGCGTTTTAGAACCGTTGAGTTGTCCTTTTGACGCGTATGCTGTTTCCGAAGCTTCGATTAAATCATTGATTGCCTGAACAAATTGAGCATTGCTCAATATATTGTCTTCATCTGCACCACCGGTACTATACTGCCCGATATTTCGAGAAGCACGACACCAATTAAATCCACTTCCCTGGCAATCAAGATTCACATAATTGGTAGTTCCTTCAGTATACAAATAGGTCGTGGTAACTGTACCATAAAGATTAAACAAATTTTGCCACCCGTCACCGGTCTTGGTAACTTTTAAGACCACGATGTCTTTGGCTGAAATAGGGGCAATCATCATCGTGCATAACCCCAAAATTAAAAATATTTTTTTCATAATAGATTAATTAGTTAAATTAGTAAAAATAAACGTTTTACACTTTCGCAGTATTACATCACAAGATATAGTATCATCGTCAATAATAATATTGAATAAAGAGTTTTTTTGTCAGCCAGATTATTGTTTTGAGGATTTTTGAGTAATAAGATAGTTCAATGAGTGATGCGTTATGAAGGGAGGCTACCCCTTTTTTAACACAGCAAAGATATAATGATATAAAAGAAAAGTCAAGTATTATTATTAAAATTTTTAAATTTTAATATACTAACAATCAGTATTTTACAATATTAATTTTTAAAATGAAATATTTATTGCAAATATTTTGAAAATATTTCGGATAAAAATTAAGTTATGCTCAATCTAAATCAAATGCTATTTCTATATTAATAAGCAAATATAAAGAAGGAGGATAGCAAAAATTCATGTATTTTTGCACCGCAAAAAAATATTATGAAAGTATTACATAGTTTAGCAGATTATGAGCCAAAGATACTTTTGGCATTTGGGGAGAGTTTAAAGGGTGACCGGAAATTTACGGATTTTTTAATGACAAATCAGTTTCAAGAGTTGGCTGCTCTTTCCGGTGCCATCAATTCGGACACAGATGCTTTGAATTGGCTATTACAGAGTGATTTTCCCGAATTTGGCGTACTTAGCAACGCCATTGATGGAGAGGATAATGCCTTGGAATGGTTAAAAAAATACAACTGTGATTTTTTATTAAAATTTGCCTTAGCTTGCCAAAAAAACGATCAAGCCATCAAATGGTTTGTTGATAACGACTTGAGAATTTTCATCCTCTTAATTCGGACGATACATGATATATTATTGCATCAATCGTGGGATTCGTCGGATATTCATAAAATTCGGCGCAGTTAGCAGACTAATAATGTACCCGTACTTTTAGTTTTCGTCCGATTTGCAGCGTGGTGTTTCGCGAAATTCTATTCAACTTACATATCTTATCAATCGTAGTGTGATATTTTTGGGCAATGGCACCTAAAGTATCCCCGGAACGTATTTTGTGATACGTGTATGATTGAGCGGACGCGGTATTACTGTTTTTCGAAGAAGATGAGTAACGGGAGTTGATGTTCAAATAATCTTTTTTCAAGGTAAGTGTGTCGGAGCGAAGGTTCGCGTTATCAAAATCAATCACCCGTTCAGGGTCAAAAGCTTTGCCCATGTAGCGGGTTTCGTAGTGCAAATGTGGTCCCGTGCTTCGACCGGTATTTCCGCCATATCCTATCAATTCGCCGGCAGTGACCAATTCGCCTTCTTGAACCAATATTTTCGATAAATGTCCGTAATACGTTTCCAATCCATTGGGATGACGAAGAATGATCAAGTTTCCGTAACCTCCTGTTTTACTAGAAGATTCGGCTATGCGTACCATTCCGTCAAAAGTAGCCAGCACAGAATCGCCGATATTTAACGGAATGTCCACACCGCGATGGGGATGTTTGTGGCGATAACCATACTTGGAATACACTTTTCCTTTAATGGGAATGCAAAAAGCATGTAATGAATCGATTAATACCAAATCGGTAACGTCCGGTAAAGCGGCTATTTCTACATCTTGATAAGCATGAATTCTTTCAGAATCCCAATTCTCGGTGAGACTTTCCTCATCAATATCAGGTTTTTCCAACTGTATATAAGACCAAGTAAAATCTTCAAAAATGACAATTTTGGTGAATTTGTCTTTTGTATCTAACGTATCAATGGCTTCACTTTCGCCACCGCCCATTGCTTCACGATTATTCTCCAAAGTATCACTCTCTATTTCTTTATTTTCTTGCGCACAGAGTGTCGTAAAGCCAAATGGTAGTAAAAATAATAGAAGTTTGAGTCTCTTCATCCTTTCATTTTTTGATAACACATGAATTAAAAACGATTTTTTACGCGTTTTATTGCCGTTTATCAAAAAAAAACAATAAAGTTTGTAACATTTGGCTCGTAAATGTCACAAACTTAAGCCATTCGCAATTCGATTATCTTTTTCTTATCGGGACTTGAATTTCTGTCAACCAATCACACTCTTCCTCCTTGTTCCATACTCCGTCGATATAGCTAAATCGCGGAAAATCAACAATCTCATAACCGTTTGTTTCCAAATAGTCGTACAACTTGGCGAAAGTTTCCGGCAGTTGCGTGTAGGCTCCGGCGTGACTGACGCAGGCAGCCATGGGCACTTCCGGCAATTCTTTAAATTGTACCAACTCAGAATCAATTTTTTTCTCTGTAACTGCCTCACAGTACTCAATATCAATTTGCGATTCACAATACTCTTTATTGTGGTCTATCGTGAAACAATACCCTGGTTCCGCACAAACACAGCCCAAACGGCTCATTTCCGGTCCGATAATGTTGGGACATAAATCAAATAATTCGTTGTAACTGTTGATGATACGACGATGTGAAGCGACAATAATTGCCGGCAATGTTTTAATAATAATTTCCATAGTTTTTTCCCCTTTCCGGAGTCGATTTCCTAAACTTCGTAACGCTTCCTGTCTCCATCTCAGTCTCTTTTGCTCTTCCTTACACTCTTGTAATTTTCTTGCAATCAGTTCTTTATCAGGTTGTTGCATATCATTTTCTATGATTTCTTTAATTTCGTCTAAAGAAAAACCAAGTTTTTTAAAATAGATGATTTTAGTCATAATTTGGAACTGAGCCACAGTATAGTAGCGATAGCCCGTCCATTCATCTATTTCATGCGGAATGATAAGCCCAACTTTTTCATAGTAACGCAATGTTTTGACAGTTACATTGTTAAGTTTAGAAAATTCTCCAATTTTTAATTTTATAGGATTCATAATTTTTTTTAATTCTCACGCGCGAATGAGAATGCAAATATACACTATACCGTAGGGGACGAGTCAAGTATTTCTTGCATTTATTTTGAAAAAAATATTTTTTTAAATAATTTTCAATATCAAATGACCAATAGAATAGCATCAATAAAATTGAAAATCAATATTTTAGAATTACAATACGTTATAAAAACTCATTAGAAAAAAATCCTCCATTACTATAAAGGCAACAAAAGATAGAATACGACTCCAACTTATGGCATGGGTAAAAGCATTGCTAATACGGCAACAAAATATAGAATATAGAAGAGAACTAGAGCTAAGCCTAAAATAAAACCAATCGTTACCCATTTTTTAGCTACTTTGGAAGAGGCTTTGGCTCCTTCATAATTGCCCTTGCGATAACGAAATTGAACTTTAGCAGCATGAATAATTGCCGGAATACCGAACGGAGCGCAGCAAAGTACG
>JALNYF010000033.1 GCA_023229985.1 Bacteroidales bacterium
TTAAAAATATGATTGTTACGATAGGGGGTCTCAATAAAAATTTGAGTTTGATGCGTTTTGTCTGAAAGACTTTCCAAAAACTTTAATTCCCTTTCTCTATCCGGTTGTTCGGACGGAAGATAGCCGTGAAAGGCAAATGATTGAGCGTTGAATCCTGATGCCATCAGTGCCAGCAATATGGAACTGGGACCCACTAAAGGAACAACCGGAATCCCCAGCCGGTGGGCAGTTGCAACAACCAAGTTCCCCGGGTCTGCAATGCAGGGAACACCCGCATCAGATAGCAATCCGACATTCTTTCCTGCTAAACAAGGAGCTAAAAACTGGCGTAAATCCAAGTCTTTGCTGTGTTTATCCAGGTGATAAAATGTCAAATCATCAATGGATTGGCGAATACCCAACTTTTTTAGAAAGCGTCGCTCTGTTCTGACATCTTCAACAATGTATGTATCAATACTTTGAATGATTTCACTGTTCCATGCAGGAAATACGGTTGTAAAATCACATTCTCCTAACGGAGAGGGAATAAGATATAATTTTGCCATTTTTAAAAACCTATAAAATAACCTAATAGACCGATTAATAAACCAAAACACATATTAACGGCTTTCATCATCAAAAAGCTCTTTCGAGAGTAAGCTAATAATGGTAATGCACCATGTCCGTCCTGAACAATGGAATTGGCTAATAATATGCTAAATGGAACTGCTCCACTAAAATACATTACCACAAATATCAAGTGCGGACCCGATTCGGGAATAATACCTACCATTATGGCGATAAAAAGTAAGATTAAGGTCGTCCACTTGTGCGTGCCAATCAGTGCATTTACATCTACAAAATAGTACAATAAATGAAGGAAAAATAGTACGCCCAAGGTCCATAACAAGATTGAAATAAAGTGTTTTTTGATAACATGTTCCCACAAGTGTTCCTGTAAAAAATGCTCCGGTGAAAACGCTACAATTACAATCGTAAACAGGGCAATGACGATAAATATGATGTTTTCCCACGAAAAAATTCCATGTTCGTGCGTAAGCCCCTGTCCGTGTTGATGTTCGTGACTCTCGTTGTGATGATGTTCGCTGCTGGTATGATAATAAGGAATATAAGTATCACTTTCTGTAGAAGATCCATTAATTTCGGCTTCTTCGTGAATGTGATAACAGCAAGCAACCTCCGAATTGACAGGTTCGGATTTGTGTAAATTTTCCATATCTGGCATAGCGCCGTGTTCGTGCGAAAAAGTGCCGGTGAAAACGGCGGTAAGATACATTACTAAGCCGAAAAGTATTGCAGCCCGAGAGAATGACATCTTTTTAATATTCTTGAAAGAAAGTTGTATTTTGCCATGTTCATGGTCACATTGTTCTTCATGAATTGCCAGCGTGTGACTGTTTCGAAGATAAAAACTCTTTTTCTTAAAAAGCAGGTGAGTGATCACACCGGCAATGAGGGCAACAATTATTAATGCAATGATTAATAGCAAGGTAGCTTTGGGACTATACGCAAAAATGACGAATGCTTCATCTCCGAAAGTGCTAATCATTCCGGCAACCAGTGCTCCAAAGGTAATCAATTGGTGGGTGTAAAGCGAAACGATGGTAAAACCGCCCAAGCACCCGGGCACCAACCCCAAGAGAGTTGCCACAAATATTTGCATAAATGGCTTGTGTTTAAGTCGTTCCAATAATTTCCCGGACGAACTGACATTGATAAATTCTATCAATAACAGCATCAACATCACCAGACAAGTAATGGTCAGGGTGCTTTTAATAATATCCGGTATTTGAGACAAAAAATCCACCATAAGTAGCTAATTTAGTTTCTTTTAATATAGTTTTTATCGAAATCGGTACGAGTTAAGATGGAGCGTCCCAAGGTAACTTCATCGGTATATTCCAATTCTTCACCAATACCAATTCCGCGGGCAATTGTGGTAACAATCGGAACATGTGCTTGAATATTTTTGTAGATATAAAAATTGGTTGTGTCGCCATCAACCGTTGCGGGAAGTGCCAGAATCACTTCGGCAATATTTCCGTTCTGCACACGGTTAAACAAATTTGCCAAATTCAATTGCTGCGGACCGATGCCGTCCATCGGAGCAATTACGCCGCCTAAAACGTGATATACGCCATTAAATTGATTAGTGTTTTCAATTGCAACCACATCTCGAACATCTTGTACAACACATATAATCAGTTGATTGCGTTTTGGGTTCCCACAAATTTCGCAAATGTCCGTATCCGAAATATTATGACACTTTTGGCAATAGCAAATTTTTTCTTTTAATGCCGTAATGGATTCTGTCAATAAAGCAACGTTATGAGTTTCCATTTTTAAGATATGAAGTGCTAAACGCAGCGCAGTTCGTTTCCCAATTCCCGGAAGTTTTGCGATTTCGTTAATCGCTGTTTCCAATTGTTTTGAAAATCCAATTTCCATCCTTTGTTATTCAATTTTTTAGCCTGCAAAAATACATTAAAATTCGGTATCTTTTTATGTCTTAAACGACTATTATCATACAATTTTTTACGTAAAAAAAGACCGGATTCAATCAAGATTCCGGTCTTTTGAGAAAATAATCATAGAATTGATTATTTATTTACTTGAAATGTTTTGTCGCCGGTTTTGAAGAACTTAACGATTTGATTAGCAGCAGCTAATGCGGCGTTAATGTTGGCTTCTGCGGTTTCGGCGCCTTGTTTTTTCGGTGTGGCAAAGTAGCGGGTGGTGAATTTCTCTGCCATTTCTTCTTTGTTATCGGGTGCAATATCGGTGCAATATTTAAGGTCTTCTCTTTCGGTCATTACTTTAATCATTTCCTCTTCATTGATAACTTCTTTGCGGGCGGTGTTGATTAAACAACCACCTTTCGGCATTTTGGAGAGCAGGTTGTAACCGATAGATTTTTTGGTTTGGTCGTTTGCAGGAATATGTAAGGAAACGAAGTGGCAGGTTGAATAGAGTTCTTCAGCCGTTGCAACCGGAATAATACCTTCGGCTTCCATTTTGTCGGCAGAGATAAACGGGTCAAAAGCATAAACTTCCATTCCGAAACCTTTGGCGATATGGGCAGCCAAGCGACCTACATTCCCGTAGGCGTGGATACCTAATTTCTTACCTTTGAGTTCGCTTCCCGTTCCCGGTTTGAAGGTGTTACGAGCCATATAGACCATCATTCCTAATGCTAGTTCTGCAACGGCGTTGGAGTTTTGTCCGGGGGTGTTCATGGCAACGATGTTGTTGGCGGTGCAAGCTGCCAAGTTGAGGTTGTCGAAGCCGGCACCTGCGCGTACGACGATTTTCAGGTTTTTGGCTGCATCAACAACTTCCGCCGTCACTTTGTCCGAGCGTACAATCAAAGCATCTACGTCTGCTACAGCAGTATAGAACTGTTGTAAATCGGTGTATTTTTCCAATAATGCCAATTCATAACCGGCATCTTCAACGACTTTACGTATGCCTTCAACGGCTACTTTTGCAAATGGTTTTTCTGTTGCTACGAGTATTTTCATGTTTAATTTTTTTATTGAAAAAAGAGTATCGGTTCTATTTTGTCGATGCTCTTTTCTTCAAAATTATTATTTGTTTAATTTTTCAAATTCTTGCATGCATGCAACTAAAGCTTCAACGCTGGCTTTGGGGCAGGCGTTGTATAAAGAGGCGCGGAATCCGCCAACAGAGCGGTGTCCTTTAATGCCAACCATGCCTCTTTCTTTGGCAAATGCCATGAAAGCATCTTCTTTATCTTTGTATGCTTCTGCCATTACCCAGCAATGGTTCATGATAGAACGGTCTTCTTTGTTGGCAACCGTGCCTACAAACATGCTGTTGCGGTCAATTTCGTTGTATAATAAGTTAGATTTTTCGATGTTCATTTGTTCCATCACTTTCAAACCACCTAATCCTTTCAACCATTTCATAGTATAATTCATTACTAAAATGGAGAATACGGGAGGCGTGTTGAACATAGAACCACCTTCTATGTGAGTTTTATAATCCAACATCGTAGGGATATAGCGGGAAACTTTACCTAAGGCATCTTCTTTAACGATAACGAAAGTAACGCCGGCAGGTCCTACATTTTTTTGTGCACCACCATAAATCATGATATATTTGGAAACATCAACCGGACGGCTCATGATGTCGGAAGACATATCGGCGATTAATGGAATAGGGGAGTTGATATCTTCTCTAATTTCAGTTCCATAGATGGTGTTGTTAGTGGTAATGTGGAAATAGTCGGCATCCGTAGGAATTGTGTAACCTTTTGGAATATAGTTAAATATGGTGTCAGCGGAAGAAGCTACGCAAACTGCATTGCCAATACCTTTAGCTTCTTTGAGTGCTTTTTTTGCCCAAACGCCGGTTTCCAAATAAGCAGCTTTCTTTTCCAAAAAATTCATGGGAACTGTCAAAAATTGTGTGGAAGCACCGCCACCCAAGAAAAGAACTTTGTAACCATCCGGGATGTTGAGGATTTCTTTCCATAATGCTTCGGTTTCATCCATCACGGCTTGCCATTCCTTAGAACGGTGTGAAACTTCGATTACAGACATTCCGGTGCCTGCAAAATCTTTCAACGCTTCAATAGCTGCATTAATAGCTTCTTTCGGAAGGACACATGGTCCTGCATTAAAATTGTGTACTGTCTTCATATTTAAACGTTTATGTGAATAGTTATTTTTTTTTAATTGAGCGACAAAATTACAATTATTTTTGATATAAACCTTATTTGTTTTTATATTTTATTTTTACTGAGTGAAGGGGCAATTTTATTCCAAAGGGCATAATTTATTCTTTTCCTAACAATTTGAACATGTTACGTTTATAGGCTTCTACTCCGGGTTGGTTGAACGGATTGATGGATAGGAGGTATCCGTTAAGCGCGCATGAGAATTCAAAAAAGTAGATCAATTCTCCTAACGTGGATTCGCAGATTTCGGGAATGAGGATTTGCAGGTTGGGAACGCCCCCGTCAATATGTGCCATCCGCGTGCCAATTTCGGCGGTATGATTAATCTCAGTCAAGCTTTTGGATTGCAAATAGTTTAAACCGTCCATATTTTGTTCATCATAAGGAATGGCAACAGTGTGATGTGATTTTTCAACCGAAATGACGGTTTCAAAGAGCAGACGTTCCCCTTCCTGAATGTATTGTCCCAGTGAGTGTAAGTCGGTGGAGAAGATCGAGCCGGCGGGAAAAATTCCTTTAAGATCCTTGCCTTCGCTTTCGCCGAAGAGCTGTTTGTACCATTCAATCAAGTAATAAAGCCGCGGTTCGTAAGCCACCATCAATTCCACTTTTTTCCCATTTTGGTAAAAATAGTTTCGGAAAGTGGCGTACTGCATGGCAATATTATTTTCTATCTTATTGTTATTCAATAGATTATTTCTCATCTCGGCGGCACCGCGCAGTAAGTTGCGAATGTCATAACCGGCAATGGTAATCGGCAGTAATCCCACCGGCGTCAGTACCGAATAGCGACCGCCGACATTATCGGGAATAACGAAAGTTTCGTAGTTTTCCTGCGTTGCCATTTGTTTTAATGCGCCTTTCGCGGAGTCAGTAATGACAATAATTCTTTCGCGCGCAGCTGTTTTGCCGTATTTTTTTTCGCAGTGTTCTTTCAAAATGCGAAAGGCAATCGCAGGCTCAGTCGTTGTACCGGATTTGGAAATGACTACCATTCCGTATTCTTTATTATCCAAAACTTGCAGTAAATCAAATAAATAATCTTCACTGATGTTATTGCCGGCGAAAAGAACAGTGGGGAAGTCGCTGTTTTTATGCAAACCTTCAAAATGACCCTGCATCGCTTCGATGACGGCACGTGCGCCCAAGTAAGAACCGCCAATACCAATGACTACAACCACTTCTGCCCGCTGCTGGAAGGATTTTGCTATTTGGGTAATTCTTTGCATTTCGCTGTCGCTCATCTCTTCCGGCAGTCCAAGCCAGCCCAAAAACTCACTGCCGGCACCGTTTTGACTGATGATCTGTTGATAAGCCTTGTCCATCGATTTTTCGGATTGTTCCAAGATATCGTTTGGCGCAAACACAGTGGCACCGTTGATGTTTAATCGTGTGGTAATCATATAGTTCAACTTTTGATTTGAAACGGCAAATTTACATGAACTTTTTGAACTATTATGATTTGATTAAAAAAAAAGAGTAAATTTGCCGATTATTTCAAAATTGATTACATTGATGATGATCTGTTTTCGTTTTTTATAAAAATATTGTAAGTGGTTTATTTTCAAATATTAAAGATATGAGCAAAGATTTGTTATTTACTAATTTTATAGCAAGAATAGATTTGTCCGGCGTAAAAAGTTGTCGGTTTTTTCTTCTTTTAACGATTTCATTGTGGATTGTGATAAACGGTAGTGACAATTTGCGTGCGCAAAGTCTAAAGAGCGGGGAGCCTCCGTGCGCAGGTACAACCATTCCCTATTACGAAAATTTTGATTCTTATCCTTCTGTCAATGAAGGTGCCGTCGGCACAATTCCCTCTTGTTGGGGATTAATACCTGGCAGTAGTAACCCGTTTTATTATCCGCGTGTCAATTCATATTTAGCCGTGTCGGGCAATGCTATGTTGATAACTTCCGGTCCCGCTAATAATGGAAGTACAAATTATGTTGTTCTTCCTTCCTTTACCAGCAGTTTAGAAGGTCTTAAATTATCTTTCAAAACTAAAATGAGTAATGCGAATTTAGGGGTCCTTACATTAGGTTATGTAACTGATATTGAATATGATACCACTTTTTCAGCCTTGCAGGTTTTTCCAAGTATAGTCTCTGAACAATCTTATCAATTCTCATTTGACGATCTCAATATTCCTGATAGTGCGCGAGTGGCTTTTCGCTGGACGGTATCAATTAACATTTCAATAAGATGCGCGATTGATGATATTGCCGTGGAATTTATTCCGTGCGAACCAGTTGATAATGTCGTTGTCAGCGATGTGATGATGACCACTGCCGACGTTTCCTGGAACCCCGGCGATGACGAATCCGCTTGGAAAGTCGAATATGGTCCGTCAGGGTTTGCCCTCGGTGCCGGCGATACCATTCTGAGCGTAGATACTAATTATATCACAATAACCAATCTTACCGGAAATCAACCTTATGACGTCTACGTGAGAGCCGCTTGCGAAGAAGCCAATCAAAGTGAAAGTTCGCCGGTTGTCAGTTTTACGCCCTATTGCAGCGTGACCGCTGATACCATTCACCTCTCCGCTTGTGACCATTTTGAATGGCTCGGCAATACATTGAACCACTCCGGCGTTTATGTCGATACACTTCCCCAAGCCGCTACTTACTCATGTGATAGCATCGTAATCCTTGATTTGACCATTCATTCTACTTATAATCAATATGATACATTAGTTATTTGTCAAAATGAATTGCCTTATTTGTGGCGCGATACCACTTTTGATATAGGTACGGTGGACAGCAATTTTGTCTTTAACAGACAGTCCGTCCACGGTTGCGATAGCGTGGTGAATTTGTGCCTGTTTGTCAATCCAAGTTTTTATCAAACTGAAAATGAGGTGATTTGCCAAAATGAATTGCCTTATACGTGGCGTGATACAATTTTTGAAACGGGGACGATATCAGGTGCCTACATTTTATCACGCCAAACTGTGAACGGTTGCGATAGCTTTGTGACACTGAATCTTACCGTTAATCCAAGTTTTTCCCCAATCGAAATTGTGCACATTTGCCAAAGCGAACTGCCCTATACGTGGCGCGATACCACTTTCCAAGTTGGGACTATTAGTGCTGTTCATACGTTCTACCGCCATTCCCAATTCGGTTGCGACAGCATTGTTACTCTTGTTCTAATGGTCAAACCAACTTTTAATGAGGAGGTTACTTTGGATATTTGCCGGGGCGAGTTGCCCTATTCGTGGCGCGATACCACTTTTGATGAGGGGACAATATCAGACGTTTACCTATTTTCACGCCAAGCAACTAACCATTGCGATAGTTTGGTGACGTTATATCTGAACGTTCATGATGCTGTGGAAGAAACAATTACAGCTGAGATTTGCGATACCGAACTTCCTTATACGTGGCGTGATACGGTTTTTGAAATGGGAACGACTTCCGGCGATTTTCATTTCAACCGCCAAACCACTCTGGGCTGCGATAGCAACGTAATTTTTAACTTGCGCGTCAATCCTGCTTTTTATCAAAATTCAACTGTTTCCATTTGTCAAAACGAATTGCCGTTTAGCTATCAAGATACTCTCTTTGACGAAAATACCACTTCCGGCGATTATCGTTTGGTGCGTGTTACTGATTCCGGCTGTGATAGTATTTATACGTTGCATTTGACGGTCTATCCGATTTATAATGAAGAAGTTAATCTGCAAATTTGCGAAGATGTATTTCCCTATACGTGGCGTGATACCATTTTTGACACAGGAACCGCAAGTGGGAATTATACTTTTAGGAGACATACACAAAGTGGCTGCGACAGCACCACCATTTTGCACCTGACAGTTTTTGAAACGTACCGCGATACAGTGCCGCTTTCTGTTTGTGAAAACGATTTGCCGATGGAGTGGCGAAATCATGTGTTACCGCGCCAAATGGTTTCCGGTTACTATACTTATTCCGATCTTAATCAAAATGGTTGTGACAGCGTTGTGGTGTTGTCTTTAACGGTCAATCCGAGCTATCGTCATACGGAATCCCTGACGATTTGTGCTAATGAATTACCCTACACGTGGCGCGATACCACTTTTGAAGTCGGTACACTTGGCGGAACTTTCTTATTTGAAGGACAATCGGTTACGGGGTGCGATAGTACAGTGATTCTGAAATTGAAAGTCAATCCTTACTATGATTATGCCGAATCTTTGTCAATCTGCATGAACGACCTTCCTTATACTTGGAATGATACTGTTTTTGCTGAAGGAACGACCACCAATACGTTTACTTTCCGCAGACAAACGACACAAGGCTGTGATAGCATTGTTACACTTTCTTTGATTGTTCACCCTGATTATCAACAAAATACAACTCTGGTTATCTGTTCAAACGAGTTGCCTTATACGTGGCGTGACACCGTTTTTGAAGTGGGAAGCACGACCGGTATTTATTCGTTTGAGCGCCATTCGATAAATGGTTGCGACAGTCTCTTTACTTTGACGTTCGTGGTGATGCCGGTTTATGAATCTGAAACGTTCGCTTCTCTTTGCCAAAATGAATTTCCATATAGCTGGCAAGATACTGTATTTCAAGAAGGCACAATCAGTGGGACTTATTATTTGACTCGCCCGTCCCATCTAGGGTGTGACAGTATTTTTACGCTGCACTTGACTGTTTATCCTACTTATCATCAAACCGAAGCGTTGGTGATTTGCCAAGACGAATTGCCTTATACATGGCGCGATACGACTTTCAATATCGGAACCGCAAGCGGCGTTTATCATTTCGTACGTTCATCTCAATTTGGCTGCGATAGTTTAGTGTCATTAGCCCTAATTGTAAATCAGAGTTATTATTTAACTGAAAATGAAGTAATTTGTGATAATGGATTCCCTTACCAATGGCGCGATACAATATTTGAAACCGGTACCGAAACCGGCGATTATACATTTTATCGTCAAACCGTGAACGGCTGCGATAGTGTTGTAACATTACACTTAACGGTCAATTCGACTTATGACCAAACTGAAAGTCTGGTGATATGCCAAAATGAATTGCCCTACACGTGGCGCGATACGACCTTCCAAGTCGGCTCGTTGAGTGGCATTTATTCATTTTCTCGGGAATCATCTCAAGGCTGTGATAGTTTGGTAACGCTTGCATTGACGGTCAATCCAAGTTATTTGCAGACGTATAATGAAGAGATTTGTGAGAATGATTTACCTTATCAATGGCAAGATAACGTTTTTAGTGAAGGAACGGAAAGTGGCGTCTATACCTTCAATCACACTTCTATTGCCGGTTGCGATAGCATCATTGTTTTGAACTTGACTGTTTTCCCAAGTTATCAAGTTTCGGTAGAGTTGGAATTATGTCGTAATGAACTTCCTTATCAATGGGGCAACATCATTTTCCCGATTGGTACTACCAATGGTGATTTTACGCAAACATTCGTATCTCGCCACGGTTGTGACAGTATTGTCGATTTGGCATTGATTGTTCATCCGGATTATGACCTTCACGAACAATTACGGATTTGTGAAAATGATTTGCCTTATACGTGGCGTGACACAGTTTTCGAACAAGGCACAACAAGCGGGACATTTAGTTTTGAACGTATTTCGCAATTCGGGTGTGACAGTGTCGTAACTTTACATGTGGTTTTAAGCCCGAATTATGAGCAAAACGAGGAACTGATCATCTGCGCCAACGACTTACCTTATGAATGGCGTGATACGACTTTCGATGTTGGCACGCTCAGCAATCTGTTCGTTTTCAACCGTTTATCTGTTGCCGGTTGCGATAGCATTGTTCAGTTGAATCTGATTGTTAATCCAAGTTATTATAATACTGATACATTGGAGATTTGTTCCAATGAATTGCCTTATACGTGGGATGGTTACGTATTCCCGATTGGGACTAACAGCGGGGATGTCGTTTTTTATCATTCTTCCGAGTTTGGGTGTGACAGTACCATTACGCTGAATTTGACAGTCAATCCAAGTTATGAACAATTCGAAAGTATAGGTGTTTGTGCCAACGATTTTCCCTATTCGTGGCGCGATACAGTTTTTGCAGAGGGAACGGAAAGTGGAACATTTACCTTCAGAAGGCAAACTATTTCCGGGTGCGACAGTATTGTGCATTTAACACTGACTGTGAACGCTTTACCTACCGTTGCTATTTTGGGTGATACGATTATTGAGCCGGGAACTTATACTATGTTAGTTGCTACTTTCGGAGTAGGTTATACCTATTTGTGGAGTAATGGAGATCAAGGCAACATTATTAATGTATCCCCCATGGAAGATACCTATTATTCCGTAACTGTTACCAATTCTGAGGGATGTAGTGCCTCCGATTCTGTTTTGGTTACCCTGATTGATACCACAGGCATCCGTGACCATCAATTGGAAACGATGGTTCTTATTTATCCAAATCCGGCTGTTCGCAACGTAACAATATCTGCTCATAATGAGGAGATTCGCGAGGTGGAATTTTACAATATGTTGGGCGCATTGGTGAAAAAAGAGAGTGTCCGACAAAACGAAGCCGTTATTGAGATTTCTGAATTGAAAAAGGGAAATTATCTTTTACGAATTATTCTCCAAAATGGCGATATAGTGCGTGAAAAATTAATCGTTCAATAGGGTGGACATTAATTATTTGCACCGCGAACTTATTACAACCGAAGATGGGTCTTCCTCTTTGAAATTGTTAGATGTTGAAGAACAATATCATTCCATTCATGGTGCCCGGAATGAATCTTTACACATATATATTAATGCAGGCTTGAAGTATTGGTCTGATAAAGCGGAAGTTCACATTTTGGAAGCCGGCTTCGGAACGGGTTTGAATGCGCTGCTGACGTTACAGCAAAAAAGCTCACAAGTTATTCATTATGAAACTATTGAAGCGTTTCCATTATCTATGGAAGAGGTGGTGATGCTGAATTATATTTCCAATATGGATGAGGAATCCAAACGGAAATATTACGCCATGCACGCTTGTATGGCGGATAAAATCATTAGGATGAATGAACATTTCTATTTTAGAAAACGAATTGATGATATTCGAAAGGTAGCGCTGCCGGAATCGCAGTATGACTTAGTCTATTTTGATATGTTCAGTCCGGATATACAACCCGATTTATGGAGCGAATCGGTTTTTCAAAAGGTGTACCGCTCGCTTAAAAATAGCGGGATTTTGGTCACTTATTGTGCCAAAGGAGATGTAAAACGTGCATTGAAGGCGGTGGGTTTTGAGTTGGAATCACTGCCCGGTCCGCAAGGTAAACGTGAAATTACGCGCGCGATCAAACGCTAAATTGATGTGCCGATTGTCAAAGCTCTGTCTTTGAAATGATTATCTATTTTTTAGAAAAATACATTTATTGAAATTCTTATCGTATATTTGCAACCCCGAATGTGTCAATTCATTATTAAACAATATTATCATGAAATTATTATTAATCAGCAATTCCACAAATTACAAAGAGAACTATTTAGACTGGTGTATGCCCCTTATTCACGAGTTTTTGGGCGATTTTACGAAAAAAAACATCTTGTTTTTCCCGTATGCCGTTGTTAGAAATGGAGCGACGCTGTACGACAGTTACGATGCTGCTACGCAAAAAGTTGAAAACTGTTTTCGCAACTTTGGTTTAAATGTTAATATCGTCCCCATTCATCGCGCTGAAAATCCAATCCAAGCGGTCAATCATGCTGATGCAATCATGGTTAGCGGTGGAAATACTTTTCATTTGGTTTATGAATTACATAGAAATAAACTCATTGAACCTGTCCGTAGAAAAGTGCTGGAAGGGACTCCCTATTTAGGCTGGAGCGCAGGTTCAAACGTGGCTTGCCCAACGCTCATGACCACCAACGATATGCCCATTATTATGCCGGAAAGTTTCAAGTGCTTCGATTTCGTTCCTTTCCAAATTAATCCACACTATATTGACCCGTATCCGACAGAAGTGGAAGATAAATTGGCTCATGCGGGTGAATCTCGTCAGGATAGAATTGAAGAGTTCCTTTGTATTAATCCCGAAACAACCGTTGTCGGTTTACGCGAGGCAACTGCCCTTTGGGTGGAAAATGATAAAATTACGTTGAAGGAGTTTGACAAAAATCCGTTCCATAAAGAGCGCAAAATGATTGTCCTGAAGCACAATTGCCCTTCGCGTGAAAAAAAACCGGGTGACACGTTCGATTTTGCAATCAACTAATTAATAGATACCGACTTATCCGGCGGCTGTGCCTGTTGATGATTTTGAAAAAGAGAAAAATAATCATTGTTTCTTTGGTCGTAATGGTGGCTCTTGCCGTCACTGCGACCATTTTTTTCCTGATTGCTCCCGATAGTTTATTGAAAAAACTGATTCCTGAAAAAGAGCTTTCGGGCGAATTTATTCCCAATCAGGACATCGATGTTAAATCGTGCAAGGCTTTTTATCAAAAAGATTCTATCTATTCCAATTTTAGAAAGAACTTCCGATTTCATTATCAAACCATCGGATTGGCAACTTCTTCGGATAGCAGTCGTGTAATTCTTATTTCGGAGCCGCCGCCCTATTTTAATGCAGATACTATCCAACAAATATGTGCACAATTTACCCATTTAGTAGAAGCAAAAAACCATAAAATTGGCTACGATGGCAGAATTACTGACCTCGTGATTGTGTTGGCAAATGCAACTGCTCAAAATGTAAACAGATTAGTTGCAAATCTTTCAAATGCAATTTATCTTTCTGATTACAAGGCAAATACACTTTTATTGCCCGTTCAGAAACCACGTTCCTATTTTGTAGATGATAACATTGATTATCAGATTACTCTATTTGAATTTAATGATTGGTTTATTGAAAAGGATGAATTGTTTGTGCAACTGCCGGACACCACACATGGTTATACGGTTGAAAATCTGTTTCATGATAAGAAAACCGGCGTCTTTTTTAGTAAAATTCCTGGCTTCGTGGCTTGGGCTATCACAAAAAATAAAGATTTATCCGAACAACTTAGTTATATTCGGCAATTTACGCTGGATGCCGATTTAATTCTTGGTGCCTTATCCGATTCTGCGACTTTGGTCATCATCGGCAGAGAACGAGAAGCGGCACTGACAGAATTGCCCCCGCTTAACGTTGAATCTATCCTCCTTTTAGCATCCATTACCGAAAAGGAATTGTCCCAAAGTTTAGATGTCAATGATTTTCTCGCCGGAAAAATGAAGAGCGGCAACGATTGGTGTCCCACTTATTTGAGTAAGGAACTGGAAAATACGGAGTTCGGTCATTTATTGACGATTACGGACGTATTATTGAAGGATTGGTCAGAAAATGGAACGATTCAGGAAAAATATTATCGCTATCCATCACCCCCTTCTTTTCCGTTCAGTTCCCCTTTGTTCAAAATGTTGGGTTTAAGCGAGTTAGTATATAATTGGAATACTCAAAATGCCATGTATGCTATTGATATGGAGGGTTTTACAATCTACACCTTGAACCGTACCGGCTCACTTCCCGTTTCATATTTTAATTCTCCCGAAAGGAGCGTATCGGTAGGAAGAAGATATGAGAATCAGGCTTATAACTATTTTGCTACTTTGGGAAATACAGATTTAGCCCGCGTAGTGCAATATACTGCTTTGTATCAGCTGTTTATGGATAATGGAATCAGTTATTCCGGCAATATCCATTCCGCCTTTCCTGCGAATAAACCCTATCTGCTCCTTACCCCGACTCGAAACCTGTTGAATATCTTTAAGTCTTTTAAAGACAGCGAAATAACCTACATCGCCGATTCTGTCTCTACGAAAAATTATCATTCTTTTCAAAACAAAATGATCAACAAACAGCTCAAAGCGAATGAGGGACGTTATCATTTCAAGTATTCCGATGTTCAAAAAGAAGAAATACACCGGAATGTATTGGCAGACAGTAAGAAAAAATTAAAGACTGACTTTTTTGAGATTCGGAGAATGTTAAATGCATTGAGCAGCGAGGAGTTTGAGCAGTTGGCGAAATATTTGTCCTATCCGCGCGGCATGCGAGCCATGAACCAGGCAACCTATCAAACGATGTTGCGTGCGCGTAAAATTAATATGCTTATGCGGACGCTTGGGAAAAATAATCTTTCGCTCATTAATCTGGATTTGAATGATGTGAAGAATTATTACGTCAATCACTTAGCCAATTCTTCGGCACGCTATCTGAAGACCCCATCTGTTATCATCACTTACAATGATCTGTTGACGACGGGCGGACATAATATCTCTTCGGGAATTACCCGTGTCAATTCGTTGACGGGCTATAAACGTTCCAATTCATCCGGAGGGAGCTATGCGCCGAAGCCTTCAACTCAGAAATCGAATACAGCCTCTCCGTCGAAAAAGAGTACCGGCACATCGACCCCTGCCCAAAAGAAATCGGTCACATCACCTGCTAATATCCGTCCGCGAAGTCAGGTGATCTCCAATTCCCCACGTTCTCAACGCGGCTATTAGGGCGATTTTTTTCGATTTTTTTTCTAAAAATTCTCAGTATTGATTGCGATCACTTTTTTTATGCGCAAAATATGCTTTATTATTATTTTGTAATAATTTGAAAGTAAATTATTTATAAGATTTTTTTACTCTTTTGTCCGGATAAAAGAATTTTTATGGAGCAATAGTTGTATATTAAAAAAAAAACTAAATTTGCAGCCTCAAATATGGCGATCATAGCTCAGCTGGTTAGAGTGCCGGATTGTGGTTCCGAAGGTCGTGGGTTCGAATCCCATTGGTCGCCCAAAAAATCAAAACCCTTCAAACAAGCAAATTACGCAAGTATTTTGCTTGTTTTGTTTTTTGGACTGCTTTTGTATTGCATCACTCAGGTTAAAATAGTAATTATTCATCCATTGGTATCAGCATAACCGATTTTAATTCTTTTTACAGAACGAAAGCGAAACAGTGCATCGTTATATTTATCGGGCAAATTATTTAAAAACATACTAATTAGTCGTTGATTATTAAGTGATAAGTAATTAATTGACAACTAATTATTCCAACATGTCTAATTTAAAACTGTTCAGAAATCGGATGGTTACATTTTGGGCAACTGCTACAAAAAGGGGATGTAGAAATAATTTTTTACATGACCGAAAACCAAATCGTCGCAAAATTGTTGATGATGTATAAAAATCACAACGCATTAATCTAAATAGAGAAAATATGAACACAATTGAAACAATGTTATCACACAGAAGTGTGCGCAAATTTAAGAATCAACCAATAGAAGAGAGTATGTTGCAGCAAATTCTGAAAGCGGCGTGCAGCGGTTCTACAATGGGAAATATGCAACTTTATAGCATTATTGTTACGCAAGACAAAGAGATGATGCAGAAAATGGCACCGTTCCATTTTAATCAGCCTATTGCTACGAATGCCCCTTTGATGTTGACTTTCTGTGTCGATATTAACCGTTTTTATCGATATTGCGAAGCGCGTGACGTCGTAACGGATGCCTATAGTAATATGCATTGTTATCATTGGGCAATAACTGACACGATCATTGCCGCTCAAAACGCTTGTGTGGCTGCCGAATCATTGGGACTTGGACTCTGTTATCTGGGGACTATTATCTTCAATACGCCCGATTTTATTGATGTCCTGAATCTTCCTAAACATGTTATACCATTGGCTTGTGTAGCAATAGGTTATCCCGATGAAAATATGCCATTAACCGACAAATTGCCGGTGGAAGCTCTCATCCATACCAATACGTATCAAGATTATTCTGACGAAAGAATCAATGAGCTCTACAAAGAAAAAGAAGCTCATCCAAACACCATTGCACTATTGAAGGAGAATAATATGGAAAACTTAGCGCAAGTATTTACTCAACGTTTTAAGAAAGAAGATAATGAGTATTTTGCAAGCCTTATGATTCAATCACTTGTTAAACAAGGATTTATGAAGTAATCATACTAATTTTTCTGAAATATATTCTGATGCATAGGAAACTCTTTTGCTAACTCGCCGGAGAAATAGAAGTCGTTTCCAATAACTCCAAAAGTATAAACGCGATTTAAAACTTTAATGTGAGAACCTCCGCATTGTGGGGAAGGACTCGGCTTGGATGCGGAAAACCCGAGATTAAAGAGCGTGCAAAGAATGTCGGGACGGTCTGATATATCGTACCCTGCACGTTCCCATTGAATCATAGTCTGACGCAAAATACAGCCGGTGTAGAGATATGAATACAAGTGATTATGATAGTCGGTCAGCCGAATGAAGCGGGCATTTTCCAAGGTGCCGGCACGATTGAGTAGGGCAGTGTCGTAGTCCAAAATATGCTCATATTCTTTTCCCATATAATGAACCGAAGTTGAATCTCGTAAATTGCGCTCAACGTGTGCTGCCGTAAAATCCTTAATTCCATTAATCCCAAATGAAAATTGCGATTGCACCGAAAGAACTTTTATCGGTCCGAGATAAGATTTGTATTTTTCTCTTTTTGAATTGAAAAGTCTGATCTGTTCACCAACCAGACAAGCAACGATCAAACGCGGTTCTACACCGGTCATTTCAGCTGCCTTTTCTATTTGTGCCTTATCTTTTACAATGGCCACCTTTAATGATTCCCACGCCGGTTCATTCAACCACGGAATCAGGTTTTTTGTTGTCTTTTTTGCTTCATATTTGTCAAATATCGCCTGCATTTCAGCTGCCATTTTGGGATAATCACCCCCAATCGAATCCTCTTTTAAGTACATACTTGCAGCGTATAACATTCGCTCTACACCGTCAATTCTGTCCGTATTCTGCGCGGCTTCAAAGATTGCTCGTGCGTTATGTGGGTAATATTTACTTAAAATCGCTAAATCCATGTAATTCTGCATGGCTCGTGCAAATATTAATGAAGAATCAGTAGTGTTTGCAACTGCTTTATAATTAGCCAAATAACGGTTATTTGCGTCCACACTTCCACTGTTATTGGTCAGACCGAGTTGATAAATCGCCCATGCCCCCAATATGCACCCACCGGCAATGGCAAAAAGATGCACTAAAACCTGATAAATCTTGGTAGTAACATTACTCCTTTTCCACGCAGTGAAAAAATTTAATTTTTTCTCTTTTTTTTCTTCCATTTGTCTCGACGAAAATAACGCCTGTTCTTTGTTATTGTATTAGTTATAAGTTGCTTATGAATAGAAAAAATGTTTTTGCCCATTCATTTTTGCGGCGGCAAAAATACAAAATATTGTCATAGTTCTTCTAAATTTAAAAATAATTTATAAATACTCTTTCCAGCCCATTATTTTTTATTATTCAATTGGATTTCAATCTATTGAAAACTTGGTGAAATAAGTGCGATTGGGTTACTTATCTAAAGAAAAAAGTGTATTTTTGCGCACTAATCGAATGAATGAAGAAAGAAGTTAAGTCAAAGAAAATGAAGAAAGTTATATGTATCGTGGCGCTTGTAGTCACGGGTGTTGCGGTTGTTTTTGGTGTTAAGCACGTGTTGCCGCTTCCGCTGTTTAATTATGTGTATGTTACAGATGACACGGATTGTGTAATTTATTACCCTAATTATAAGACATTGGATTTAGTCTATGGAGCGCAGGTACCGCAAGGTGATGATATGCTCTATTGTTGCGCCGGTGCATTTACCGCTGAATGTTTAGATACCTTTTGCCATGAAAATATTCGTTGTCATCACGTGAGTGAGGGGAAGTTATATGAGGGCTCCGATGAACCGATTTGTTCGGGCGTGTTCACTTTTTATGACGGGCGTGGCTATTTTGACACAGTGAATTCGGGAGCTTTGGAAAGGGCAGCCGAATGCAATGGAATGGGCTTTTGTCAGATTTTAATCATTAAAGATAAGCAGGTTGTTTGCGCTGACAGCGTTAGCAGAAAGTTTCGTCGTCCATACGTATTCCGCGCGTTATGCGAAAAAGAGGGCAAATTATGTATCGTCGAATCAAAAGAAAAGGTCAATTTCTCCGATTTTGTAAAAATATTGAGTGCGCAGCACGTGACGTCCGCCATCTATTTGGATATGGGCGCGTGGAGTCACGCTTGCTACCGAGACAACTTCGGAACTGTCGTCGAAACCAATTCCAACCCAATTCGTTTTGCATCCAATTGGCTTGTATTTAGAAAATAACAATGGGTTTCTTTAGTTTGAAAAAAAAGAAAAAAAATTGAATGGGAAATATTCCTGCTTAATTTTTTATGTAAATTTGCCACGTGAATTTAATTACCAAATATCAATATATAATGAAGAAAAAACTATTTATTTGTCTGATTATCAGCCTTCTTTTTTTTAATCTGAAAGCCCAATCCTATACTGTGTTGGAAAACGGTATGGAACATGTTACTGTACAATTCTCTGTGGGTAATATCACTTCTGAAAGCGTGATGACCGAAAAGGGGACTTTTAGTCGGATATCTTTGCCTGACTGTCATCTTTCGTCCGAGGTTGGGAATCCGCAAATCCCGGTTATTGTGAAAATGCTGGAAATTCCGTTGTGCGATAATGTAACTTACACAGTTACCTATAATTACCATGAATATTCCGCCGCGGAGTTGGGTGTGCAAAACCCCGTCTTTCCGGCGCAACCCTCTTATTCCAAATCATATATCGGTCCCATTGATTTGATAAAAAACGAAAATACCTATCAGACCGATGCTTTCTATGGTCGCGAGTTGGTGCAAATCGAAAAATCCGGCGTTCTTCGCAATATGAATATCGCCACGTTATATGTTTCTCCCGTGAAATATAATCCCGTTACGAACCGCTTCGGGGTTTATGACAATATTATGATAACGGTTTTATACGAAAATGCTGATATTCCCGCAACTTACGAAATGAAAACCCTTCATGGTAACGGCATTTTCAATGGGTTGCAATCGCGAGTTATCAATCCGATTCCGCCGATGCACCGCGAAATTGTCAATAACGCACCGATTAAGTATTTAATCGTGGCTCATAGCATGTTCCACGGGCAATTGGATGAATTTGTGGCTTGGAAAAAGAGAAAAGGATACTTGGTGGAAGAAGCCTATACCGATGATGCCAATGTAGGAACCACCACCACTTCCATTGCCAATTTCATCAAATCACATTATACCGATGCTACACCCGATAATCCGGCACCGACTTATGTCCTGTTGGTGGGCGATGTGGCTCAAATTCCAGCTTTTACGGGACAGTCACAAAGCGACCACGTAACCGATTTGTACTATTGCACTTGGACCGATGGCGACCATTTCCCGGACTGCTACTTTGGTCGGTTTTCTGCACAAAATATCAATCAGCTAACCCCGCAACTTGAAAAAACATTACAATATGAAAAATATACCATGCCCGACCCGACCTATTTGGATAAGGCAGTTTTAGTTGCCGGCTCCGATGCAAACTGGTCGCCAACACATGCCAACGGACAGATTAATTACTTGAGTCAGAATTACATCAATACGGCGTATGGCTATTCTACCGTTCATACCCACTTGTACAATTCGTCAAGTCAAGCGGCTACCATTCGTGCGGAAATAGGTGAGGGTGTGGGCTATGCCAACTATACCGCCCATTGCGGGAGCGAAGGTTGGAGCGACCCCGTTTTTGAAACTTCCCATATTCCGGCGATGAATAATGCCGATAAATATGGCTTGATTGTTGGAAATTGCTGCTTGTCTAATAAATTTGACGACAACGAGTGCTTCGGCGAAGCGATGTTGCGTACTGCCCAAAAAGGAGCAGTCGGCTATATCGGTGGTTCTAACAGCACTTTATGGAACGAAGATTTCTATTGGAGCGTAGGTGTGCGTTCAAATATTACCGCTAATAATACTTACGATGCCGCTCATTTAGGCGCGTACGACAAATTGTTCCATACTCATAGTGAGGATTATAGTGATTGGTTTACTTCCAACGGATCTATGATTGTGGGTGGTAATTTGTCGGTAGAAGCTTCTACTTCTTCCGACAAATTCTACTATTGGGAAATCTATCACTTGATGGGTGACCCTTCCGTTAGCGCATGGCTGACTCAAGCGGAAACGATGACCGTGGTTGCTGATGCCGCTATGGTTGCCGGTGCGACCACCCTCAACGTGCAGGCTGTCCCTTACGCTTATGTTGCTTTAACTCATAATGGAGATTTAATCGCCGCCACCTTCGCCGATGGTAATGGCGCAGCAGTCTTGAATTTCAACGCTTTAACGCCAGCACCCGATTATGAATTGACAGCCTCGGCTCAAAACTACCAAACTTATTTCGTTACTATTCCGGTAATCGTTCCCGAAGGCAGCTACGTTACCGCCCTCAATCCCCGCTTGTCCGAAAATAATGAAGCAAATTATGGGGCTTACATCAATTGGGACGTAACTCTGAAAAACTTGGGTGTTGCCGGTGCAACAGATGTTTCCGCCGTAATAACTACCGATTGTGCCGATTTGACACTTGTGAATGATTCCGTATATTTGGGAAATATGGCGCAAAATGCAGAACAAGAGCTTTCGCAAGTTTTTTCTGCTCAAATCAACCATTTAATTGTAGATGAAACCGTTGCACGCCAAACTATTACCGTCCATTTTGACGGAAATCAAACCACCACCACCACGTTCAATACCACGCTCAAAGCTCCGAAATTTAGAAATACCATCGTTCAATATATTGAAGCCGTGGGCGATAATGACGGTAGCATTGCCCCGGGTGAAACTTGTCATATCACGATTACGACCCAAAACTACGGTCACGCGGATGCTTTTAACGTTTATTCCACATTATCAAGTGCTTATCAAGGTGTTACGATTCAAAATGATAACCAAAACATCGCCGATATTACCGCACAGGGCGCGTCCCAAACAACGTTCCCCGTCCTGATTGATGCCGGCGTTCCCGACCCGTTTATTATTCCGTTTATTCATCATATTTATGCCGGTCAATATGTTTATACGGATACATTATATCTCTTTGTCGGTAAGGCAATTGAAGATTTTGAAACCGGTGATTTTTCCAAATTCGATTGGAATAATGGGACTAATGCGTGGCAGATTGCCAACAACGGTGCTTTTGAAGGGACTTATTGTGCTTCGTCAAAAAGCGGTATCAGCTACCAACAAAGTTCTATTTTACAAATAACCGTGAATGCGGCTGTTAACGACACTATTTCTTTCTATCGTAAACTTACCGGCGCCGATGATTGGTTTACAAGCAATTTCCGTTTTTATATTGATAATGACGTGGTAAGCGATATTACAGATAATGTGAACTGGGAACGCGTTGCTTTCCCGATTAGCAGCGGCAGTCATACCTTGAAGTTTGAACTCTACAACGGAGCATATTGGGGTAGCGCGCCGATTGCCTCCATCGACTATGTCAAGTTTCCCATGTCCGGTGATATGGCACCGATCTTTATCGAAGAAAATGCACAAAATAGCTTGCACATTTTCCCGAACCCTGCCGTTGATAATGTGACGATGTCGTTCCCCAATCAGAATAATCAGACTTACCGGTTGGGCGTATTTGATATGAATGGTAAATTATTGATTTCTAAAGAAATATCATTTTCTAATCGCGATTACGTGCTCAATATTTCCTCTCTTTCTACCGGATTCTACGTCATCTCTTTATTTAATGATAAGGAAGTTTATACCAAAAAATTAATAGTGAATGCGGCAGCCAAATAAAACTATTTAATAATCAATATTATTGAATAAATTTCTTTTCAGAGAGAAACAGATATTCCCATTTTGCGAGTCAATTTTGGACGGAATATTCAGCTGTGTAATCCGATTTTCGCCAAAAGCAGCTCGATTTCTGGTAATGAATCTCGTTTAAATTTAAACAGATATGAATAAATTGAACGGCTTGAATGAATTTTGATTTGTAATCAACTGATTGATAGAAATTTAGAAAAACGCTGGATATGTTCCATCAAAAGAAATTTTGATTAACTTTGCGACTTCAATTTTTTAGATTTTTGTTTTACGGACTTCGCAAAATCTAAGAGGTTGGAGTAAAAAATTAAAATAGAAGTCCCATAGAATAATTTGCGAATGAAACGAATATTTATTGTGTTCTTGCTCATGTCGGTTTGGATGACCCCATTTGCTCAGAACTATTCTCCCAACTATTTAGATGGACACCTTTATTTAAAATTCAAAGACAGCTTTCCAATCAATTATGTCGTTAACGAAGATAAAACTGTTGATATTCAATATTTTAAAGAATATCAAACGCTGTTTAACGAATATGGTGTAACGCAGATTACACGTCCCTTAGATGCTTTTCAAGACCCAAGATTATTGCGTACCATAGAATTGACTTTTAGTGAAATCAATCGGATAGAGGATTTTATCAAGGAACTTTCTGCTTTCCCGAATATTGAGTATGCAGAGAAAATTCCTTTGATGTTCCCGAATTGGGTTCCTAATGATCCTTATTATGGAACCGTTGGGGGCTATAATTACAAATGGCATTTGGATATGGTGAATGCCGCGGCGGCGTGGGATTTGCAGCGGGGCAGTGCGGCTGTCAAAGTGGCAATTGTGGATAACGCCATCTGGGGCGCGCATCCCGATTTGCAGATTAGTGCAGCAAATTTATGTACATTTACCTCTGACAATAATTACACGACCGGTTCTGCTTCGCCACCGTCCGATGTTGCGCAAAATGCGAATTGTACACAAGAAGATCTTTTCACCTATGGAACTTGTGATGCTTATAGTTGGTCGCATGGGACACATTGCGCAGGTTTGGCAGGTGCGATCAACAATAACAATACGGGTGTGGCTTCGCTGGGTGGCGGAGTTACGCTGATGGGTATTAGAACCTCCGAAGAGATGGAATACCTCAGTTTCACCGATGCCGGTGTCAATTGGGCTGCTAACAACGGTGCACACGTTATCAGCATGTCTTATGGTGGGTCACAATATTCTACTACCACTGCTAATTTGTTTAATACATTATATAATAATAATATTATTTGCGTGGCAGCCGCGGGTAACGAAGGCGAAGACGAAAACTACCTTTCTTATCCGGCTTGCTATGACGGTGTTATCAGTGTGGCTTCTATTAATAACGATGGAAAACTGTCCTCATTTTCGCAATATGGTCCCGGTCGTGCCGACATCGCCGCCCCGGGCGGTTATTCCGTTGTCAATAATCAGATTACACTGCCCAATATGCTGAGTACTACTTATTGCACCTCGCAACTTATTAGAATTTACGGGATTTCTACATTTGACGGGATGAATTATGACGGAATGCAAGGGACTTCTATGGCATGTCCGATGGTGGCCGGATTATGCGGCTTGTTAGTCTCCGCTTATCCCGACATAACGCCCGCACAAGTGCTTGAATGTCTGCAATCTACAGCAACGCCACTCACTTCCGGCTCGAATCAGATTGACGGAAACGGCTATATTAATGCCGAAGCCGCCGTTGCTTGCGCACAAAGCTATGCTTCTGCCATTCAGGTTAATCCGCAACAACTCACCTTCGCAACAACGGTCGGAACTACCTCTACATCGCAAAGTGTAACGGTGACTACCTCCGGATTATCGAACAATATCACAATTACCACTGCCGCCCCGTTCCAAGTTTCAAGCAATAACAATACGTGGGGAACCTCTATCAACATGGTTCCTAACGGTGGTACTTTATACGTTCGTTATCAGCCTACCGTTGCGGGAACAATCACTGGAAGCGTTACTTTAAACAGCGTGGGGGAAACCCCCGTTACCGTGGCTTTGTTTGGCACTGCTACGGCTCAAGGCGATTGCGATGCCCCCGTCAACTTTACGGTTGAAGCCACCGATGCCGTTACTGCCGATTTGTCATGGACTGCGCCCATGTCCGCTTCCATTATCGAAGATGTTGAATCCCATACGGCTTTTACCATTAATTCGCCCGGTAGCATAGATTGGAGTTACATTGACGGAGATGGTGCCAACACATACACTTACAGTACGATCGACTATACAAACGAGGGCAACCCGATGGCTTTCATTGTGATGGATGTTACACAAACCTCCGGCAGCTTTTCGCTGACCGCTCACTCTGGCAATAAATTCTTCGGCGTACCCATCGCAGATGGAACCACCAACAATGATTGGATAATCAGCCCTGAACTGAACTTTG
>JALNYF010000082.1 GCA_023229985.1 Bacteroidales bacterium
AACCGCGAGGCAGAATAAAGTTTTTAAATGGCGGCAGTTCGACTTGTAGCGCATCGATTTCCGATTCTATGGCTTGCGTCCAACTCATTATCGGCGGATTTTCCCAATATTTTTCTCTATCTTCGAAATCAGTCGCCAACATTCCACCAATCGTGAATAATTGATTCTGAATTATTTGCAAACTTTCTATCAAATTATTAAAAGACTTTTGGTCTGAATGGCACTTCATTTCCTCTATCGCAATCCCGAGCGCTGCATTCAATTCATCAATTGTCCCATAACTCTCAATGAGCGGGTCGGCTTTGAAAACTTTGCGACCATTGATTAAAGAAGTTTTTCCGCTGTCACCGGTTTTTGTATATATTTTCATAATAATAAATATTGTATCTTCATTGATCTAACGCGTTTCAAACGGATTCGCGTATTTTTGATTGTTTAGAAAATTTTCGTCCGTCAAGGTTTGCAAAAAAGCTTTTAAATCAGCAAGTTCTGCCGGTGTAAGCAAGGCACCGCCTTCATTAATTTTGTGCATCAACGGATGAATGTAGGGAGAGTTAACTAAGCCGGAGTTATAGAATTGCAGGACCTCGTCCAAGGTTTTAAAACGTCCATCATGCATATATGGAGCGGTAACGGCAATATTTCTTAAAGTAGGCGCACGATAGGCACCGTGGTCACGAACATTTCCCGTCACTGAAAAACGGTCACGGGAATCCGTAAAGACAGAGTCTAACCCATTATTATAAAAGAGATTAGTAGTAAATAAAGGGGTTCCATCGCTACCATGACAGTGGAAACAATCCGCCCCTTCTTCAGTAGTAAAGAGGATATAACCGTGCAATTCTTGATTGGTAAGTTGCTCTTCTCCACGTAGGTAACGGTCAAACTTGGAATCTGCGGAAATGAGTGTCCGCAAGAATTGCGCAACAGCCTTCTCAATTCTGTCGATGGTAATATCCTCCGTACCGAAAGCTTTTTTAAACATCGCCTGATAAAAACCGGCACTTTTTATAGCAGCAACTGCTTTTGAAGAAGTGGAATTCATTTCGTGTGGTGCCACAATTCCCATTGTTACGACGTCTTCCAAATTTCTTCTTTGCGGATTGGGATTCCCTTCATAAATCATTCCGTTCCAAAAATATCCTTCATGATTAAACACCAAATTCACTAACGACATAGTGTAATGCGGGGTTGGAGTTCCCGACAACCCAACCGTTGCACCTTCATGAAAACGGGGATTATTGAGTCCCACTTCAAAACCACACGATTGCACGTGGCAAGTTGCACAACTCATCATGGAATCAGGATCATTACCTACATAACCGCACAAACGGGTATCATAAAAGAGGTAACGCCCCAACTCAACGCCCTCCACTGTAAGCGGATTGTCGGCAGGAATGTTGAGATTGGATGGAAAATAACGCGGAATAACCAATTCGTATGGAGTAGCAGAAACAGGGCGAGGGTCTTCTTCGATTTCATCCTTGTGACACGAAATCGACAAAAACAGCAAAACTAATGCAGAAATTAAACCCATCATTTTGTGCCAAAATTTACTTCTCATGTAACTTATCGTTTATAGTTATTGTGATTTAACAAGTTGCAAAGGTACTATTTTTTTAAATAAAATGACGAAACGCATTTGAAAACAAAATAAAATCATGTACTTTTGCAGATAATTTTAAAAATAAATGCTATGAAAAAATATTTTGCTGAGTTAATAGGAACAATGGTTTTGGTATTAATGGGTTGCGGTAGTGCCGCCATTGCCGGAATGGGAATCGGATTCGTTGGAATTTCCATCTCTTTCGGACTTTCGCTTCTAATTATGGTATATGCGATTGGTCCCATTTCAGGTTGTCACGTCAATCCCGCGATCACTTTTGCCATGTGGATAACTAAAAAAATATCGGGAAAAGATGCCATCTTTTACGTTGTTTCGCAAATTGCCGGTGCTTTTATCGGTATCGGAATTTTAGCCTTTTTAGTTGGGCACAAAGAAGGGTTAGCGGTTAATAGTGTTGATCCTTACGAATTAGGCTTCACCATTCAGCAAGCTGTTGTTTGTGAGGTCATTATGACTTTTCTACTAACATTCGTGGTTTTTGCCACTACCTCTCAAAAAGCAGCGCAAGGCTTTGCGGGCGTAGCCATCGGATTAACATTGGCACTGATTCATCTTGTTTCAATACCCATAACCAACACCTCTGTCAATCCTGCCCGCGCACTGGCACCTGCCGTATTAGACGGAACCACCGGAATGAGTGACCTTTGGGTTTTTATTTTATCACCGTTAGTCGGAGCCGGTTTAGCCGCTATCTGCTGGTTAGCAATGAATTCGAAGAAAAAAGAAGATAAAGAACCAACGCTGGCAGAGGAAAAAGTAGAACCGGAAATAGCGAAATAATGAAAATTCCGTACATATTAAATATAGATACAGCGACCGATATTTGTTCTGTTGCCTTGTCGCATGGGGAGCAAATAATTGCCTATCGGGAAAACTTGAACGGAAAATCACACGCCCAAACCTTACTTCCTTTTATTCGGGACGTTTTGAATGAAGGTCATGTCTCTGTCGGACAATTAAATGCCGTGGCACTGAGTAAAGGTCCCGGTTCATATACTGGTTTACGCATTGGAACTTCCACTGTCAAAGGCATTTGCTATGCCATGGGACTTCCTCTCATCGCCATTCCCACTTTGCAAATTATTGCCGTTGATGCCGTGAACGAAGCCAAACAATACCCGGACGGGTTGATTTGCCCGTTACTAGACGCCAGACGAATGGAAGTCTTTACCGCTTTTTATCAAAATGATTTGACAGAAATAAGTCCGGTTCATGCCTGTATTGTTGACGAAGAGTCTTTTACTGATATTTTATTAAACAATCATGTTGTTTTTTGTGGAAACGGCGTTAAAAAATGTGCGCCAATACTTGCTCAAAGTCCACACGCTCATTTTATTTCTGAACCAATTTCTGCACGAAATATGGCACAAATTGCTTTTTCAAAATTTTTAAATCTCCAATTTGAAGATGTTGCTTATTTTGAGCCGTTTTATTTGAAGGAGTACGTTGCCGCGCGGTCACAGGTTAAAGGTTTACAGTAATGGAAGAAAAAAAGAAGACAAACATCATCGCCCTTACCGATTTCTCTGAATATGGGAACTCGGCAGTGCAATATGCTGCTTCTTTATCCAAGGTTTTCCAATCGACTTTAACCATTATCACTCATTTTTCTTTTTCTTACCATTCTAAACCGACAGCCGACGTGCCCATGCCGGAGCATTTGAAAAATGCTATTGAATTGTATATGAACTCCGATGACGTAGTTTGGGACACTGCTCATTACGATTTAAGAAGACTGATGGCAATATCAGAATCCGCGAACTCTATTATGTTTGTCTTGGGCGTCGCCAGAAAAAAGAAGTCTTCTTTTTTTAACCGAAAAAACGCGATTCGTTTTATTAAGTCCTCACGACTGCCGGTAATGACTGTGGGCAAGAAATTGCCGACTGCCGATATATGGGAAAATGTAATGATGCCGATTGACATTGACCGACAATCGAAAGAAAAAGCGTTGTGGGCAGGCTACTTCCATCGCTTCGGCGGAGCTACGGTTCACGTGCTGCATACCGTTTTTAAAGATGAATTTCTGAAACTAAAATTAGCAGATAATATCGCTTTTACGGAAAAACTATACAATAATCTTGAAATCAAGTATCAACTTCACGAAATTAAACCCACAATTGACGACATGGATGCCTATTCTCTGAGATTTGCCCCTCAAATAAACGCTTCTTTGACCGTCATCATGATGACTAAATATTATACACTGATAGATTTGATTATCGGCACAAAAGAAAAACAAATCATAGCGAATAAAGAGGAAATTCCGGTTTTATGTATCAATGAGCGTGATGACTTATATGTCTTATGCACGTAATGGAAGCGAGATTTCATTCATAACAATCATGATAGAACGCGGGATGATCTGCGACCCCGTAGAGTCCGTATATTGTTAGTGTGATGGCGATTTCCACAAGCATTAAAATACTTCGGATTTCTTATTCATTGCTTGAAAATGTGCAATACAAAATATGAAGCATCGTAATCTATTTATTACTAACACATTATTCAATAATTCCATTATTTACTAAAAGCCATAAAAAGTTATTAACAATTCTTGCATTCCGCTCATAAATGATGTATCTTTGCCTCGTTTTTACGTTCTTTGAATACATCGTTTTTCAAACACGGAAACTAAATCTACTAATTTACTAATTTAACTCTACGATTATGGGAAATTTCATCAATCCGTTTACCGATTTCGGTTTTAAAAAACTTTTTGGCACTGAAGAGAATAAAGAGTGCTTGCTTCACTTTATCAATCAACTCCTTGAACAAGAAGGAGAAGACAAAATTACTTCCATCACTTACGACAATAAAGAGCAGTTAGGGAGGAAGGTATCGGATCGTTATGCCGTTTTCGACATCTATTGCATCACGGAAAAGGGAGAACATATTATTATTGAACTTCAAAACGCAAAGCAAAAAAATGTCACCGACCGCAGTCTCTACTACACGACATTCCCGATTCAGTCTCAAGGTGTTAAAGGATGTTGGGACTATAGTATCAACAAAATATATTCGATAACCATTCTCAATTTTACGCTTGACTACCTGAAATTGCCGGAAGATGAGTACTTGCACACGGTTGAACTTTACAAACGAGAGAACAAAATGTTGTTTTACGACAAACTGATGTTTATCTATTTGGAGATGCCGAAGTTCAAGAAAAGAGAGGATGAGTTGACGAATGATTTTGAAAAATGGATGTATTTTATCAAGAATTTGGAACGATTGGAGAAGATTCCGAAAAAATATCGCGACACGATCTTTGAGAAGATGTTTGCCGCTGCAGAAATAGCAAAATTAGACAAAATGGAATATAGAAGATACATTAAAAGCAAAAAAGCGATCAACGATTATGACAATGCTATCAATTACGCGCGTGAAGAAGGCAAATTGGAAGGAAAATTAGAGGGGGAATTGAAAGGTAGATTAGAAGGCGAATTGAAAGGTGAATTGAAAGGAAAGTTGGATATTGCGCGCACTATGTTGAAAATGGAGAAACCCATCGATGAAATTGTGTTGATCACCGGATTGTCGAAAGAGCAAATTGAGGAATTGGGAATGACGAATTAGAATTTTTCCGCGTGCTGCTTTAGCAACGCCGTTTCGCAACGACAAAAAACTCCATAAATGCGGGCTTTTTGGATTGATCATTATGGTTGATTGCTTTCCGCAATCAGATTTCTCATTCTTTGCTTGAAAATGTCAGCTATACCAATATACAAAATCGTAATATATTCAATATCAATAAATTAATCTACATGCCAAACAGCCATAAAAAGTTATTAACAATTCTTGCATTCCGCTCATAAATGATGTATCTTTGCCTCGTTTTTACGTTCTTTGAATACATCGTTTTTCAAACACGGAAACTAAATCTACTAATTTACTAATTTAACTCTACGATTATGGGAAAATTCATCAATCCGTTTACCGATTTCGGTTTTAAAAAACTTTTTGGCACTGAAGAGAATAAAGAGTGCTTGCTTCACTTTATCAATCAACTCCTTGAACAAGAAGGAGAAGAAAAAATTACTTCCATCACTTACGACAATAAAGAGCAGTTAGGGAGGAAGATATCGGATCGCTATGCCGTTTTCGATATCTATTGCATCACGGAAAAGGGAGAACATATTATTATTGAACTTCAAAACGCAAAGCAAAAAAATGTCACCGACCGCAGTCTCTACTACACTACATTCCCAATTCAGTCTCAAGGTGTTAAGGGATGTTGGGACTACAGTATCAACAAAATATATTCGATAACCATTCTCAATTTTACGCTTGACTACCTGAAATTGCCGGAAGATGAGTACTTGCACACGATTCAACTTTACAAACGAGAGAACAACATGTTGTTTTACGACAAACTGATGTTTATCTATTTGGAGATGCCGAAGTTCAAGAAAAGAGAGGATGAGTTGACGAATGATTTTGAAAAATGGATGTATTTTATCAAGAATTTGGAACGATTGGAGA
>JALNYF010000034.1 GCA_023229985.1 Bacteroidales bacterium
TATCAATTTCCTCAGCGGTTTTTTCGCTATACGGTTTATTAAAACTGTATTCGCTTTGTCCGGAGGAATCGTAATAGCTGAGGTTTCCAATTTTTTCGTTCAGTCCGAAATAGACGATCATGGAATGGGCTTGTTTGGTTACGCGTTCAAGGTCGTTGAGTGCGCCGGTGGAAATTTTTCCAAAGGCGACGTCTTCGGCGGCACGTCCTCCGAGTAGTGCGGTCATTTCATCGAACATTTGGTCGAAAGTCGTTATTTGACGTTCTTCGGGAAGGTACCAAGCGGCGCCCAATGATTTGCCTCGTGGCACGATGGTTACTTTTACCAAAGGGGAAGCGTGTTCCAAGAGCCAGCTCACGGAGGCGTGTCCCGATTCGTGATAGGCGATCACTTTTTTCTCGTGCGGGGTAATCATACTGCCTCTTTTTTCAAGACCACCCACAATTCTGTCAATAGCGGCGAGGAAGTCTTCTTTTCCGATCTCTTTTTTGGCATTACGGGCAGCGATTAAGGCTGCTTCATTGCAAATATTGGCGATATCGGCACCTGAGAAACCGGGAGTTTGTTTGGCAAAGAAATCCAAATCTACATCTGTCCCCAATTTCAATCTTCTGACATGGACTTCAAAAATTCCTTTTCTTTCATTGACGTTAGGGAGTTCGACATGGATTTGTCTGTCGAATCTGCCGGCGCGGAGCAGAGCGCGGTCTAAAATATCGGCGCGGTTGGTAGCCGCCAAGATGATGACTCCGGCATTGGGGGAGAAACCATCCATTTCCGTGAGAAGTTGGTTTAAAGTATTTTCGCGTTCGTCGTTGGCACCGCTCATCACGTTTCTGCCGCGGGCGCGACCAATGGCATCAATTTCGTCAATAAAAATGATACAGGGGGCTTTTTCCTTGGCGGTTTTGAAAAGGTCGCGAACGCGCGAGGCACCGACCCCGACAAACATTTCCACGAAATCGGAACCCGACAGGGAGAAGAAAGGGACTTTGGCTTCGCCGGCGACAGCGCGGGCAAGTAAGGTTTTACCGGTACCCGGAGGTCCCACCAACAAAGCACCACGTGGAATTTTGCCACCCAATTCGGTATATTTTTGCGGATTTTTTAAAAAATCTACAATTTCCTCCACTTCATATTTTGCACCTTCCATCCCTGCTACATCTTTGAATGAAATATTGAGGGTTGATTTTTCATCAAATAATTGTGCCTTCGATTTTCCGATACTGAACAGCCCGCCTCCACCGGCACCACCTCCGCGCATCGAACGCATCGAAAAATAGAAAAAGACAAAAATAAGCAAAATCGGCAACATCCACCATATCAATTCGGTTCCCCAATCCTTAGATGTATCTTGTTTCATCGGGAAAACATAACCATCTTTCAATTCCTTCTTACTCTTTGTCGCCCGGATAGTACTATCCTGCATCATCTCATCTACTTGGTCTTCAATCATTATATTCAAATTATCATTGAAGACTTTATAGTCGGAAATGTTCAGATAATACTGCGGACCTTTCAAATTATCGCGCAAGTCTTTATAGTCGGCTTTTGTTTCAACACTTTTTTCTTTCAAAAAAAGATAGATTTTTTGATCTTTTTGCGTGTACATGAGTTCCTTAATATCTTTATCAAGGACCATTTTCTTAAATTGGACATCATCTATCTCCTTGGTTTGAGCATTATTGGAACCTCCAAACAAATAGATTGCCATCAATATAACACCGATAATCAAATATATCCATGTAAAATTAAATCTTTTTTTATTTCTCTGCTGCAAATTCTGATTAGGATTTGAGTTAGGATTCGTTGACATACTTATTTTTGTTTTTATAAATGTTTAATTTCTGCGTCGTTCCACAAAGATTCCAAGCGATAGAAGTTTCGTGTTTCCGGTTGGAAAATATGAACGATGATATCAAAATAATCCAAAAGCACCCACTCTCCGTTCATCATACCTTCCAAAAATGCCGGGCGTATATTGGCTTCCCGTTTCGTCACTTCCTGAACATAGTCGCTCAAGGTTTCAACATGTGTTCTCGATGTTCCCGAACAAATTATAAATTTGTCGAAATAGACATGATTTATCTTTTTTAGATTAATAATCGTAATGTCTTCTCCTTTTTTTTCCATTAACGCCTGAATAATTAGCTCTGCTATATCCCCTTTAAACGGTTCAACACTCTTCGCTGCAACTTTTCTTTTTCCCATTGATTTTATATAATTTTAAGTCTGCAAAAGTACAAAATTTAATCACAATAAAACTGATAAATAAAAATATTGTTTACCTATGATTAATAAAAAAAAAGTTTTTATCTTTGCGGGCAACTTTTTGGCATAAAATTTGACATAATAATGGACGAAATACAATCAAAAATATGAAACGTATAATCCCTGTTTTTTGTTTTTTTATTTTCATCATAAATGCTTTATCGGCACAGTCTTTATTGAACCATTATCCCCCGTCATATAGTAGTAGAGCTGGTTTTGAGGGAATTGCAAAAGTAGATATTGCCAGACCGGATGAAGCATTTATCAATCGTGCCGAAGAGCACAGCGGCAAAGACGAGTTATACGTCATTTCCCAATTGATGCCTGTCAATTATAATGCGGAAAACTCCGGAACTTGGACACAATTGGAAAACGGTACTCCGATTTGGAGATTGGAAATCAGAGGTGAGGATGCCAAAGCCTTGGCACTGCATTTCGACCGTTTTAATTTACCGGAAGGAGCGCAACTGTATGTATATGACGGAGATAGAACTCAATTATTGGGTGGTTACAACCATAAAGACAATGCCGGTGACAAAGCATATTCCATCGGTTTAATTTTGGGCGAATCCATTATTATTGAATACGTTGCACCTCAACTTCTGACTCCTGGCAATAAAAAAGCCATTATGCACACCGAAAACGATGCTATTCCCGATATTCAAATTTCTGCTGTTTCTTATATTTTTAGAGGAGTTGAAGATTTACAAGATGCCAAAGACATTGGCGACGCCGGTGCATGCGAAGTCAACATTAATTGTCCTGAAGGAGACAATTGGCAAACTCAGAAAAAGGGAGTTGTCAGAATTTATGTAGTAGAAGGAAGTCAAGGTGGCTGGTGCAGTGGCACGTTGATCAACAATTTGACCAATGACGGAACCCCGTATATTTTGACCGCTAATCACTGTGGACCGAATGCTTCGGCAGCCAATTTTAACCAATGGATGTTTTATTTTCATTTAGAATATACAGCTTGTCAGAATACAACGCAGGCAACTTCACATACAAGTACCGGTTGTACCATGCGGGCGTTCGGAAGTATGGGCGGCGGCTCCGATTTTTATTTGCTGGAGCTGAATAATCGCCCCGACAATTCGTGGAATGTGATTTATAACGGTTGGCGCAGAGATAATACCGCCTCCCCGAGTGGCGTTTGCATCCACCACCCTGCCGGCGATGTGAAGAAAATATCGACTTACACCTCTCCACTTCAAACCGCTTCCTATACCGGCTGTGCTCCCAATGCGCATTGGGGCGTAGGCAGGTGGGTGGCGACCCAAACCAACGAAGGTGTGACGGAAGGCGGCTCGTCCGGTTCTCCCATCTTTGATAATAACGGCTATGTGGTAGGTACACTGACCGGTGGAGCCTCCTCTTGCGGATATCCAAACAACGATTACTATGGCAAAATTTTCTACCATTGGGACCAAAACGGAAGCAGCGATGCCGACAAATTACAACCATGGTTAGACCCGAATAACACCGGCAATACAACGTGCGATTTATTTGACCCCAACGATCCCGATGATCCAGGCAATCCACCACAACCCGGTAACTGCAGAACCCTCCACTATCCGTTAGCAGGAACCTTAACTTTATACAGAATGCAGGAAAGGGGCTATCTGTCGGGCAATAACAACTACAATGACCTTGCCAAAGCCGACTTCTTTACTAAAGATACTGTAGTAGAATATGTTGTCAATATGAGCGTTAATATCGGGCACATCAGTGGAACAACAGGAGATATCACATTCTGCATTTGGGACAATAACAATGGAGTTCCCGGGAACATCTTGGGCAGCAAAACAGTCCCTGTTTCTACTGTCATGGCCAATCTTTTTATTGAGCATGACCCTGCGATGACTTCCCCCTACGAATCTTATAATCGCCGCTATCTCTGCGATTTTAACACCGGAATTGAAGTTTCCGGCGACTTCTTCGCCGGCGTCATTCTGCCGACAACCGCCGAAATTGCCATTGTTACCAATACCGACGGAGACGGTGCCAATACCGGCTGGGAAATGAACAGCGATTCTACATGGTCTTCTTATACAGATACTTGGGGGATTTCCCTTACCAACGCCATCTTCCCGCACTTGTGCGACAACCAAAACAGTAACGGCATTACAGACAATCAATTCGAGAACAACATCTCCATCTATCCCAATCCAACTACCGGAATCACCACCATCGAATTTAAAGAACCCTTGACCCAACCCACCCATATCACCATTTATGATATAACCGGAAAAATACTTCAAGTTGAAAAAGAAGTTTCTGAAAATATGATAACGGTTGATTTACATGATTTTCCAAACGGCATGTACTTCGTTGCCATTCAAACACCGGAAAAAATGATTACCCGAAAAATTACCTTAATCAAATAAAAATCAATTAAAAAGAAAAGATGAAACACATTTTACAAAGCGCAATTTTGATTGCCTTATGTTTCTGCAATTACTCTGTTTTTTCACAAATGAGTTACGGCGGAGAACCTTACAGTTTTAAACACTCCAATATTTCCGAAGCGGTTCCATTCATCGAAATGGACAGAATTGATGCCGAACAGTTATTGGCTGAAGATGCTTTGGTGGGCAAAGAACAAGCCCTCCGTATCGGCGTGGTACAACCCATTAATTACACAAAAGAGAATTGTGGTCGCATCGACTATTTGCCCGATGGCGGCTATATCTGGAGAGTGGGCATCTATTGCCCCGACGCTACTTTTGCTTCTATCAATTTTTCAAAATTCATCATTCCCAAAGAAGCTGAACTTTTCGTTTATACAAAAGACAAAGACTTTGTGATTGGTAAATTTACCCACGAAAATCAAATGGAAGGCGAGATTTTTTATCCGCAAGATATTCCGGGAGAAGCTTTTATTATCGAATATTACGAACCGGGGAATGCTGAATTTAACGGCATTTTGGAAATGGATGAAGTACTGAATGGTTATCGCGACATTTTCAATGTAAAAGATGATACCAAGGGTGGTTTGGGAAGTGCCAACGGCACTTGTCACCCTAACGCTGTCTGTTTAGATGCGCAATGGCATGACCAAATTAATTCGGTGGTTTGCTATACCATGACTGCCGGCGGTTATGTTTATATGTGTTCCGGTGCCATGGTCAACAATACGGCTCGTGACGGCAAAAAATACGTCCTCACGGCAGACCACTGCTACAATTCAGGTGCCACTTGGAAATTCTATTTTAATTATCAAACCTCCACTTGTAACGGAACCACTGGACCTTACAATCGTTCAGCTACCGGCTGCAACGTCAGAGCAAGAGGAAGTGCAAGTACCAGCTCCGACTTTATGCTGTTGGAAATTACAGGAACCATCAATTCTATTTACAATGCTTATTTGGCAGGTTGGAACAACACCACCACTACCCCATCTTCCGGCATGTGTATCCATCACCCGGGCGGCGACTTGAAGAAAATCAGTACACCGGCAACCATCAGAAACGGAGCTTTGGTTTACAGCAACAGGACCAAATACTGGATTACTACTTGGAATTATAGCACAGGAACTACCGAACAAGGTTCATCAGGATCTCCTCTTTTTAATCAAAACAAACTGATTGTCGGACAATTATATGCAGGTTCCAGCAGTTGCGTGAGTGTTCCGGGCAACGCAGGACAAGCCGGTCCGAGCGGCGAAGATTTCTACGGAAAATTCTCCAATTCGTGGACAAACAACAACAACACCAATAATGCCAAGAAACTAAAACCTTGGTTAGACCCGAATAACACAGGTGCCACTACTTTGCAAGGCGAATATTTGAACAACGTCGGCATTGCCAACTATACCGAAGTCGTGAATGCGCTTACCGTATATCCGAACCCATCGAACGGCATCGTTACCGTTTCGGGATCATTTGAAAGCAACGAAGGCGTTTGTAATATTTATAACACACTTGGTGCCAATGTATTATCTCGCAATATTTCCTTAGAACCCGAATTTACCATGAACTTAAACGATTTAATGCCGGGCATCTATTTTATTGAAATAAATGATAACACTAATGTTTATCGTAGCAAGATCATCATCACTAAATAGTATAAAATGAATGAGGGACAAATAATCTTATCCACAGCTTATTTGCCTCCCATCGAATACTTCGCTTTTATCAACGAAAGCGAAGTATTTTTTTTGGAGGGGGCAGAGCATTATCAGAAGCAGTCATATCGCAACCGCGCCAACATTATGACGGGCAACGGCGTGCAGTCGCTGATTATTCCGGTTGTTCATCAATCTTCGAAAATGATGATCCGCGATGTACGTATTGATTATAAGAATGATTGGCAACGTCAACATTGGAAAACGATAGAATCGGCATATAACAACAGTCCTTTTTTTCTCTATTTCCAAGATTATCTGTTTCCTTTTTATCAAAAGAAATATCCGTTTTTATTTGATTATAACTTAGAGATAATCAGCATATTACTAAAGTTATTGCGCATCAAAAAAGACCCTGTGATTACAGCGTCTTTTGAAATGAATGTTTCAATAAAGGATTTGCGGAACGAGATACACCCCAAACGAGAAATAATCAAACCAAGGAAAGCTTATTCGCAAGTATTTGAGGATAAATATTCGTTTGTCCCTAATTTGTCGGTCATTGATTACCTTTTTAATTTAGGGACAAGCGAAAAATTCTATTAATCAACAGGATTTGTTTTTCCGAAGAAAACGGTTTCAACCGAATAATTGGGTTGAATTTTTGGTTGATGTGTACTCAGTATTCGTTCTTGATTTAAGTTTTGAGCCATATTTTGAGTTTCTGTTCTCAAGTAAGCGGGTTCTTGTACCATTTTTTTAAAGGAATCATCATTGTCAAAGACACGTGGTTCTTCGGGAGTAAAAGTAAATTCAGGCACCTGAACATTCTTGATGGATTCGGGTTCAAGCTGTTGGGTCGAGGCTTCCGATGGAATGGGTTCTGCGTCTTTGAATTCATTGGAATCGGCAGAAATAGGTTCATTCGGTATGGGTTCCTGGGTCATCGTGGCTAAGAAATTATCCTCAATTTCCTTATTTTTATTGCTATAGTTGGTAATAATTACAGACAATTTAATTTTGTCGCCCAAGGATTCATCTAAAGCGTGTCCCCAAATAAGTGTAGTATTTACATTTTTATAGGCTTCAAATTCTTTGTTCAATTTTTTGAACTCGGCGACTGTCATCTCGGCGTCTTTACCATAAGTAATAAAATAGAGGAAGTTTTCGGCAGCACCGATATTGGAATCGTCAATCAGCGGGCTGGTCATCGCGTGGCTGACTACGTTTTCGATTCTGTTTTCTCCGCTGGCTTCGGCGATACCGAGCATACATTCGCCGCTATTACACATAATGGTTTTGACATCATTAAAGTCCACATTTTGGAATCCGTCAACGGTAATCAGTTCGGCGATACATTTAACGGCATTTTTGAGAACGACATCGGCGAGGCTAAGGGCGACACTCATCGTTTCGTTTTCGTATTCGTCAATAATTTTTTGGTTTTGAATAATGATGATTGAATCGACATATTTCTTCAATTCTTCGATACCTTTATCGGCTTTCTTCTTGGCTTTTGATTCTTCAAAATCGTAAGGATAAGTAACGACACCGATAGTAAGGAGGTTCATTTCGCGGGCAATTTCAGCGACCACGGGGGAAGCTCCTGTTCCGGTACCTTTTCCCATACCGGCGGTAATGAAGAGCATTTTGGTTTCATCGCCTATTAAATCTCGAATTTTGTCTTTACTTTTCAGGGCAAGTTCGCGGGCGCGTTCGGGGTCGGCACCGGCACCCAAACCGGTATCTCCCAAGACCAACTTGCATGGCACTTTCTTTTTTTCCAATACTTGCCGGTCTGTATTGCAAATCATAAAATCGACACCGATAATTCCTTCTTCGTACATGCGTTGCACGGCATTATTCCCGGCACCACCCACTCCAATTACTTTGATAATAGAGCTATTTTTCTTCTGACCGTAATTGGTGTCAAACGTAATTTCTTCGCTTAATTCGTTCATAATATTTTTATTGTATTTATTATTATTCTGTTCCTTTTTCGTTTACTAAGATTTTAAAAAACTTATTTAGTTCATCGGTAAGCTTTTTAGCAAATGAAGTATTCACTTTATCTTCGTCTTTGGTCTCTTCATTGATAGGCTCGGGGTCAGGGAAGCTAATATTATTTTCTGCGAGGCAGCCAAATTTCAGAAGTCCGAGAGCGGTGGAGTAAGTAGGGTCTTTAAGGTTGGAATCGCAGCCGAATCCGGTATCCGGGATTCCTATTCTTGTTTTCTTGAGGAGTACAAATTCGGAGAGGGAACGGATGTCGCGGAGCAGGGCACCGCCACCGGTAAGGATAACACTTTTTATTTTAGAATCATAGCCGGAGCGAATGAGTTCTGCTTTTACGGCTCCCAAGATATCTTTTTCCACGCGGGCATTAATCACTTTAGCCAACAATAATTCACTAAATATTGAATTATCCGAATTGCCTCCCCATAATGAGGGTATCGTAATGTTATTATTCTTGTTAGCGTTTGCCACGTAGCAAGTTCCGTGTTTAATTTTGACCATTTCGGCTTGTTCGTTAGTTAACCCTAAGGACTCGATGTCATGAGTAATCACCTGACCGCCAAGGGGTATTACGGAAGTAAAGACCGGAACGCCGGACACGAAGATCACAATATCGGTTGTACCGCCGCCAATGTCTATCAATGCCACGCCCTGACGTTTTTGTTCTTCCGTCAAGCAAGCCAAGCCGGAAGCCATCGGTTCCAAGATAATCTTTTTCTCTTTCAATTCAGCTTGTTGAAGGCAAAGACCAATTTTAAAAATCTCATTTTTGAATCCGGTAATGACTTGAAATTTTCCTTCCACTCTTTCGCCTAAAGTCCCAACCGGTTTCAGTGTTTCAATTTCATTAACGATATATTTTTGTGGAATGACCGTAATAATAGTTTCGTCGTTGTAAGAGAGTTTTTCAACGTCGCGCGTCATTTTATCAATTTCCGATTCTTCTACAATTTTTTCATTACCCCCTGTGCGGAGAATACTATGACTATATACTCTGCTTCTTATATGACGACCGGCAATCCCTACATAAACATGTGAAATCTCAATATTCAAATCTTCTTCCAACATTCTCTTGGCTTCATTGATTGAATTGACGGTATCGGTAACATTGATAACGGAACCAAATTCGACTCCGATAGAAGGGGTTTTGCTATTCCCACAAACCTCTATTTTTCCATCAGGGCGCAACAGACCTGCCACCATCACTATTTTGGTGGTTCCAATATCCAATGCGACTACCAAACTGTTCGTTTTTCCTGAGGGTTGAGCTTCATCGTTCGTCTTTTTTTTCTTATCTTTTATCATAGTTTTAATATTATCTGCGGGTGGCAACAATTCTATTGGTATATCTTAAATCAATCTGTTTGTATGTATTCGGGTTCAAATAAACCATGGCTTCTTGATAAACCAATTTTAGATTTTCCAATTTTTCGGCTGCTTTCTCAACATGCCCGACAAGAATTACCTGTTGTCCAAATCGTCCATATAATTCAAGTTCATTTTCTTGATTAATAAGTATTTGTGAAATATTGGAGCGAAAAAAATTATCTTTTTGAATGATTTTCGCCATCTCAAATGCCTCTTTAATTGACTTCTCGGGAATATTTTTGATGGTTTTATTCGCTGAATAAGTGGTTTTGATATTCCCATTGAGCACCAACATCTCTTCGGTTACCTTGTCACTATAAGGCAAGAAATTCCCGTTATCGTCAATATAATAGCTCGCTCCATTATGAGTAAAAACCATGAGAAACGGGTGCTTGACGGAAATTTTCAGTACCAAAACATTGCCTTTATAGGATAATTCGGTGATTTTATCAAACCAACAATTCTTCTGCAAAGCTTTTTCAATATCTGCTTTTTTAATCTCCTTCATCGGTGAACCTTCCAAAATCAGATGGCTCTGTTTCAACAACGATTGTATGTCTTGCTCCGACAACAGCACATCTTTTCCTGAATGCAAAAGCTCAACCTGAACATCTTCGCATACCTGATGACGCTTGTGGACGATGCCAATGACAACAAAAACAACAACCAACACCACAAAGATTACAATAAATATCGCTCTAATTCGCATAAAAAATTATATTCCAATGAACTAAATTATAAGAATAAGGAATCAAATTATAATGATAATAATTTGATGGTAGTATAGAATTATCAACTTGCAAACTTACTATTTTTCTTCATTACATGAAAAAAATATCAAAAATAAAACAAACAATGGAATGTTAATTACATTCTATCCAAAAATTGATTTATCTATTTATAAATCAATAAAATAACGAAAAAAATGACAATTTTCACTCATTTCACGCATCACGACAAATGAAATATCCGCAAAAAAAGCGAGAAAATAGTGATTAATGTAGGAAATCTGACTTATTTCCGACGATGAAAAATTTGCAAATATGGGATGACAAAAAATGAGTATATTTGCGCCCTCAAAATAAACCATTTTATAACCACATTTATGTACAAAATAGTCGATAAAAAAATATTAGCGGAAGATACCTATCTACTTGAAATCGAAGCGTTACGCCTTTCAAAATCCGCGCTGCCAGGTCAGTTTCTAATTATCAAACAATCCGAAAAGTCGGAAAGAATTCCGCTTACGATTAGCGACTATGACGTTGAAAGAGGAACCGTTGTCATTGTTTTTAAAGCGATTGGAAAATCCACTCGTGAGATGGCATCCGTAGAAATTGGGGATACTTTTTGCGATGTGGTCGGGCCACTCGGTCGCCCGTCCGATTTTATGCGTCTGACAAATGAAGAACTCAAAAAAAAGAACTTTGTCTTTGTCGGCGGGGGCGTGGGAATAGCTCCTATTTATCCACAAGTCAAGTGGTTACACCAACATGGCATCACGGTTGACGTGATTGTGGGTGCTAAAACCAAATCCTTGCTAGTTTTTGAAAATGAAATCCAACAGGTTGCCAACCTGTACGTTACCACCGATGACCATTCATACGGTTGCAAAGGCTTGGTGACGGATAAGTTGCGCGAATTATTGGAAAGCGGCAAACATTATGATGAAATTATCGCTATCGGTCCCTTGATTATGATGAAATTTGTGGTAGATGTTGCCAAGGAATATGGGATTCATTCAACGGTCAGTTTGAACTCGCTGATGGTTGATGGAACCGGAATGTGCGGCGCATGTAGGGTTTCGATAGACGGAAAGACGAAATTTACCTGCGTTGACGGACCGGAATTTGATGGAGCATCCGTCAATTTTGCGGAAGCCATGAAACGCCAAGCCATGTACAACAATATTGTGGAACGGAAGCAATTGGAAGCTGAGGAAAAAGCAGAGCAACATGTTTGCCATATTGGTGGAATTGCCGAAGAAGTGCGCGACAAAAAGCACAGAGTAGCCATTCGGGAGCAGTTACCTTCCATTCGTGCCACCAATTTTGATGAGGTATGTTTGGGGTATAATGCCGAAGAAGCCATCTTAGAAGCAACGCGCTGTTTACAATGCAAAAATCCGCGTTGCGTAAGCGGTTGTCCGGTCTCCATTAATATTCCGGGATTTATCAAGGAAATAGCAGCCGGCAATTTTGAAACTGCTGCCCAAATTATCAATCAAGATTCGGCATTGCCGGCAGTATGCGGTCGAGTTTGCCCTCAAGAATCTCAGTGCGAAGGAGTTTGTATTATGGGAAATAAATTTGACCCGATAGCCATTGGAAAATTAGAACGATTTGTAGGAGATTGGTCACGGGAGAACCACCTTGTTTTTGAACAACCATCTTCCCGAAACGGACACAAAGTAGCCATCATCGGAAGTGGTCCTTCGGGAATTACGTGCGCCAAAGAATTGCTGGTAAAAGGCTACGAAGTCACTGTCTTTGAAGCATTGCACGAACTGGGCGGTGTCTTGGTATATGGCATTCCCTCCTTCCGTCTGCCCAAAGAAACGGTAGTAAAACATGAAATTGAAAACATTCGCCAATTAGGTGCTATTTTTGAAAAAGATGTTGTCGTCGGACGAACGATTTCTATCGATGACTTAATGGATAAAGAGAATTTCGAAGCAGTCTATATCGCTTCCGGTGCCGGGTTGCCCAATTTTATGAATATTCCGGGTGAGAACTTGTGCGGGGTGGTCTCTGCGAATGAATTTCTAACCCGTAATAATCTCTTATTTGCATACAAAAAGGGCTATGACACTCCGAACTTTGTTGGACAGCGAGTAGCGGTAGTTGGCGGAGGCAACGTTGCCATGGATGCCGCGCGCACTGCCTTGCGCCTAGGTGCCGAAACATGTATCGTCTACCGCCGCTCGGAAGAAGAACTGCCGGCACGCGCCGAAGAAGTACATCACGCCAAAGAAGAAGGAATTGAGTTCCACTTGTTGTGCAACCCGACAGAAATTATTGAAGACGAAAACGGCTGGGTAAAAGGAATGAAATGTGTGAGGATGTCATTAGGGGAACCTGATGCTTCCGGCAGAAGAAGTCCGGTTGTTATTCCGAACTCAGACTTTGAACTGAACGTGGATATGGTCATTATGTCCATCGGCACATCTCCTAACCCATTGATAGCCAGCACCACTCCGGGACTTGAGACCAATCGCAAACATTGCATTCAAACCGACAGTGTCACCGCGCAAACCTCCCGCACAGGCGTCTTCGCCGGCGGCGATGCAGCTACCGGTGCCGCTACCGTTATCTTGGCAATGGGCGCAGGCAAAAAAGCTGCCCACGCCATCGATGAATATATTCAAAACAAGCCCTGATTCGTCAATACGAAAGTCTGAATGATTCCATCGTGAAATTAGCTCTATTTTTAAAAAATGCCTTGCTGTTGATTTTTGTGCTTTGTAGCCTCGTTACCTCGTGCAAACGGCAAGAAAATCAACCCATTCAAGAATCTTGTGTAAGAACGCCCAAGCCGGATTCCACTATTACCGTATACCCCGACACCGCCTATCAATCGGTTGAAAATTTAGATTTTACAATTCAATACATGGATTCTTCCATTTCGGGCGAAATTACAAACTTGCAGGATTTATACGCGCATGCATCGGGCATCTTGAGCTTTCGCGGCGGCCCTTACCGTGATGCGAATTTTCAAGGAAAAATAACCGGAACCCCCCATAACATTGAAATTGATTGGATATTTAGAACCGATTATGATACCATCCAATCCCAATATGGAACTTGGGGCGGCGGAACAGGCTGGACAGGACAACCTCTTTACGTTCATTGGTCAGATAGCCTCTTCCAACGTTTTAAAAAAATGTCGCCCGCACTTACCTCATCTTTTGGAAAAGAAGAAATCATTGTCGGCTCGCTTTGCGGAAAAGTCTATTTTATTAATTATCAGACCGGTGATTCATCGCGAAGAGCTTTCAACGTTGATAACACCATCAAAGGCACGCCCTCCCTGGACCCAACCTTCAACGGGAATTTGTATATCGGACAAGGAATTCCTCTTCGCAAGCCTTTCGGAGCTTTGGTAATGAATTTGTTTACGCACCAAAAGACTCATTTTTTTGCGGAAGATCCCAAAGCATGGCGCAGATGGGATGCCTACGACTCCTCTCCTATTGTGGTCGGCAATTTTATGTTCCGCTTAGGCGAAAACGGCACCATCTATAAGTATTTGATTAAAAATGGAAATATTGAGATCCATTCCACGATGCGATATAAGGTAAAAGGAAAGTGGGCTGCCGGCATTGAATCTTCACTCGCCATTTATGCAAATTATGGTTATTTTTCTGATAATCACGGAAATATAATTTGTTTTAACCTGAATACGCTGCAACCGGTTTGGCATTATAACAATCACGATGATTCCGATGCAACACCCGTCATTGAAGTTGAAAATGGTACACCATACCTTTATTCCGGCTGCGAAGTCGATAAACAAGGGGAAAAGGGTTATTCCTACTTTGTCAAAATAAACGGACTGAACGGAAAAAAAATTTGGGAAGATACGATTTCTTGTCAGAGAGCGTTTTTTGATAACAAATGGTTTGACGGCGGCATCTTTGCAACACCCTTGCCGGGAAAGGGAAATTGTCAAAATTTGATATTTGTCAATGTTTGCACTCATTTCCCGCTATTAAAAGGGGACTTGGTGGCGATAGACAAACAAACCGGAAAGATCATCTATCGGGTACCGCTCAAACACTATGCTTGGTCTTCACCTGTAGCCATTTATAACGAAAAGAATGAGCTTTTTATCTTTACAGGCGACACAGCGGGCAATGTATATTTGATCGACGGAAAAAGCGGGAAAATAATAACTACACGATATATCGGAAATAATTTTGAATCTTCGCCCATCGTCATTGACAATCACGTAGTCATCGGTTCGCGGGGAAGAGAAATTTACAAATTATCAATATTATGAGAAAAATAATCATATTTATAGCGGTTTTTCTGCCCATATTGGCGATGGGGCAAAAGCTGACGGCACATCGCAACATCGTATCGGAAGGTTACAATTTTTGGTTATACACTCCCGCGGGATACGATTCCATTCAAACCTCCAAACCGCTCTTCATCTTCTTGCACGGCAGCAGCTTGTGTGGCAATGATTTATCGAGAGTACGACGCTACGGTTGTATTGATGCGGTAGAAAACGGGCACGCGATTGATGCACTCATTGTTGCACCGCAAAACCCGGGTGGTTCGTGGAATCCGAAGAAGATTAACAACGTACTGAATTGGGTACAAGAAAAATACGCATTTGACACCAATCGTATTTATGTGATGGGAATGAGTTTAGGTGGTTACGGAACCATTGATTATGTAGGAACTTATCCTGAACGAATTGCGGCGGCGATGGCATTATGCGGCGGGGGAACCTTAAAATCATACTGCGGATTGACACAAGTGCCCACTTGGATATTGCACGGCACTGCCGACCGTGCCGTGGGATACAGCGAATCCCAAAAAGTAGTCAACGCCATGATTGAATGTGGGGACACTTCCCTGCTGAGATTTACCAAATTAAAAGGAATGAATCACTCACAGCTGGCACGTTTTTTCTATGTTGATGAAACCTATCAATGGTTTCTCTCCCACTCCCGCAGCGATTCAATTCGCTCCATCAACAAAGATATCGAAATTACCACCACTGCCTTAAATTCCGCTTACCAAAGTTCAAATCGAGAGCAAACTAAAATTACCATCGCGGATAGTCAAAAAGGAAATGTTGAAACCACGACAGAAAAAAACAGCTCAACTGCTAAATTTCACACCATAAAAAAGGGAGACACCCTGAGTGCCATTGCACGCAAATACCATACTTCCGTTCAGAAGTTATGCAAATTGAATAAAATCAAAGAAACCACCATTTTGAGTCTCGGACGGAAGTTACGGGTACGCTAATTAGATATAATTATCTGATTTACAATAATTTAATAACAGAATAAAAAAACAACAAAAAACATCTTTTTAAAAAGACCTTTTCGTAAAAAAAGTGTACCTTTGCAGACTTTTTTTGAAAGTAAAATAAACGTAACAAATCGCGTTCGATACCGTAAAAGGCATACAAAATTAATTGAATATGAGACAACTTAACATCACGAAACAAGTCACCAATCGAGAGACTGCATCCTTAGACAAATATTTGCATGACATTGGTAAAGTGGAGTTGATTTCTGCTGAGGAAGAAGTGGATTTAGCGCGAAAGATTAAAGATGGCGACCAAGCTGCATTAGAGAAATTGACCAAATCTAATTTACGATTTGTAGTTTCAGTAGCCAAGCAATATCAGAACCAAGGTTTAAGTTTACCGGATTTAATCAATGAAGGGAATTTGGGACTGATCAAAGCGGCACAGCGTTTCGATGAAACACGTGGTTTCAAGTTTATTTCTTATGCGGTTTGGTGGATTCGTCAGTCTATTCTTCAGGCATTGGCTGAGCAATCCCGTATCGTAAGGCTTCCCCTCAACAAAATCGGAACCATCAACAAAATCAATAAAGCTTACGCATTTTTGGAACAAGAATATGAAAGAGAGCCCCGTGCAGACGAAATTGCCAATTTATTGGACATAACGGAAGCGGAGGTAAAAGATTCCATGCGTAATTCTTCCCGCCATATATCAATGGATGCTTCGCTCACCCAAGATAAAGACAACAACATGTACGATGTTTTAAAAGCAGAAGAAGCTCCGACACCGGACAAAGCTTTGTTGCATGAGTCTTTACGAATGGAAATCAACAGAACCATTTCTACATTGCCTCCCCGCGAAGCTGATGTTATCAAATTATATTTCGGTTTAGACAGCAAACACCCGATGACTTTGGAAGAAATTGGGGAAAAATTTGACCTTACCCGCGAAAGAGTACGCCAGATTAAAGAAAAAGCAATCCGTAGATTGAAAAATGCGGCTAAGTGTAAAAATTTGAAAGCCTATTTAGGATAATTCCTTGAAAATCAAATAAAAAAAAGCATGATAAGGGACTCTTATTATGCTTTTTTTTATGAAAGAAAACCATCATTGATTGGTACTGCTGATGAATAAAACGGAGATAATCATCAACATGATGACAAATGTAAAAAAAACAATCAATTTCCTTCATATATTAAAATAAATTGTAAATTTGCCGACTTAAATTTTAAACTCAGAAAATGAATAAAGACATCTTTCAAGGTTACAAAGGAGAAGCATTAGAACTTCTTAAAAAATATAATGTACATGTATGGGACAACGCGGAAGTAGATACCACTCGCGGTCACTTTTCGGGCAAGGTACTGCCGCGCGCTGAGAACAACGATTTCAAACACATTGTTTTAAAGCTCATTACAGGCTATAACGTAGGCATTGATACCGACACGATTGTGATGATGACCGGCACGCCGGAATCACAACCCGTATTTAAGATTCCTGAAAAAGCATTTCCTTATACCGAAGGGCTTCCACACGTAAAATTGTTAGGGACCGGCGGCACCATTGCCTCCCGCTTGGATTATCGCACCGGAGCCGTTATTCCGGCATTTTCTCCGGGCGAACTTTATGGCGCAGTACCTGAATTAGCCGACATCTGCAACCTCGAAACAGAAAAAATATTTGCAGTTTTCTCCGAAAATATGGGACCGGAACAATATGTTGCGTTAGCCAAAAAAATTGGAGAAGAGATCCAAAACGGAATCGAAGGAATTGTGATCGGTCACGGAACAGATACCTTACACCATACCGGTGCAGCCTTAACTTTTATGTGCCAAAACCTACCTATTCCTGTAGTGTTGGTTGGCTCGCAACGCTCCTCTGACCGCCCCAGCTCCGACGCTGCCCTCAATTTAATGCACGCCATGACTGCTGCCGGTCACGGTGACATCGCAGAAGTATTGGTTTGTATGTTTGGTCCTACCTCCGACGAATATGGATTCCTTCACAAAGGTACCCGCGTTCGCAAAATGCACTCATCCTACCGCTCTACCTTCCGAACAATCGGCGATACGCCCATCGCAACCGTTACCCGCAAGGGCGTAGCCCCCATCCATAAAACCTATAACCATCGGAGAAAAGACAAAGATGTTAAAATTATTCCGACTTTTGACGACCGCGTGGCCATGTTATATTACTACCCGGGCATGAAACCCGATATGCTGTACTCCATTATTGACAATGGTTATAAAGGTGTTGTGTGGGTAGGAACCGGCTTGGGACACATCAATAAAAGCATGTACCCTGCAGTGGAACGCGCTCAGGCTGAGGGAGTTCACCAATATATGACGCTCCAAACCATCTGGGGCTACGTAGATATGTTCGTCTATGATACCGGACGCGATATGATGGCGCGCGGTATTATCCCTGCCGGAAATATGCTTCCGGAAGTGGCATTTATCAAATTAGGCTGGGCTTTGGGACAAACCCACGACCCCGAAGAAGTGAAAAAATTAATGCTTACCCCAGTTAATGACGAAATTACGGAAAGAGAACCTTATGACGGCTATTTAGTTTATCAAGGCGGCGTAACTGAAGTTGAAGAATTTATTAAGAAAGTTCGAAAATAACATAAATGAAACCCGTAAATCACAAATTTACACAAGTCGAGTTAGAACAAAAATTAGAAGATTTACAAAAGAAAAGTGAACAAAAAGATGTTTTTATCGCATCTGTCGTTCATGACCTGAAAAATTTGATGGTTCCTATTCTTACCCGAACGGAAATGCTTCAACTAAGCATTCCGGAAACTAAAAAACAAGAGCTTTTGGTTCAATTAAACAAAAGCTGCTATATCTTAATGGATGCCCTTCAAAAAATGGTCAACATTTGTAAAGACGGAAACAACACCGGCGATTTCCAACCCGCCCATTTCAACCTACATAATCTCGTAATCGAAGTTATTGACGCTTTAGAAGTACATTATCAACAGAAAAATATCAATATTATCAATCTTGTTTCTGAAACAATTACCGTTTTTGTTGACCGAAATATGATGCTGAGCATCTTGATGAATCTTCTGGGAAACGCCATCAAATTTACCAATATTGGTGGAAAAATTGAAATCATCTCCGAAGAAATAGAACAAAATATTTGGAAAATCTCTGTCAAAGACAACGGAATCGGCATCAATGAACAACAAATGTACAACCTAATCAAGAAAAACCAATACTATACCACTCCCGGAACCATGGGAGAATCGGGAACAGGTCTTGGCTTGATGCTTTGTGTATCCCAATTACATCGTAATCATAGTCTCTTGGAAGCTCGCAACAATCCCGACGGGGGTGCCACATTCAGCTTTAATCTGAGCAATGAAGAATTTGTAATTGGCTGATTTTCATTGTTTTTATCATTTTTTTCTTTTCACTATCGGTTAAGCGAAAATTTCTGCGTATTTTTGCCGGGCGTTTTAGCATAGTTGACCATGAAGAAACAACGTATTATCATAGCCATTCTCAGTGTAAGTATTCTACTTATCACATCGGCTTTGCTTTTTGTCAACACCTACCTGTTATACATGGAAGCCGAAAAAGCACAAAAAACAGCTTTTACGGGAGACGTACTCATCGCCGGCAAAGAGATTGTAAATAAAGTCAATAGCATGATTAATCTTGCACAAGATTCCTCCTCTTTGTCCCATAACACCATTGCCGACAGTAACGACTATTACATTAAACACTCTTTTTTGTACTTGCCGGAAGAACAAGAAAGACCCTTTGCTCTATTAAAGGAAACAATGAGAGATTATTTGGGCTCCCCTATCGTTATGAATGCCGACACTACTTATCTCATTAATTTGGATTCTTTAAACAGCGACAGCTTACAAATTATTCAAATCAAACAAAAAGACAGTATTAGAATTGAAAATCTTTCAAATATTATTTACAACAGCATCAACAGAGACACCTTAGAACATCTGATATCGGGTGTTTTACAAAAGCATTCAATCGAAACGAATTTCGACTTCTGTATCTATGAATACCAAAATAATCGCTACGTAATTGCTCCCGCCAATAATACGACCAATATGTTGGAAAACGGCTACGTCTTTGCACTCAAACAGGCGAATAATGAAATTTTTTCACACTATTTGATTATTTCTTTCCCTTACCAAAGGACGCTTTTCTTATGGCGAATGGGCAAAATTGTCATTCCCATCATCATTTTACTCTTTATGATCTTGTTTATCGCCACCTCCACCATCGTTTCTTTATACCGACAGAAAAAGAATCAGGAAATAAAGAACGATTTTGTCAACAACATGACGCACGAGTTTAAGACCCCGATTTCAACCATCGCCTTGGCATGCGAATCATTGTCAGACTCGTCTATTCAACTTGACCCGACTACGCGAGCCATGTATATTTCCATTATTGAATCGGAAAATAACCGGTTAAAAACCATGGTAGGCGACATTCTGCAATTAGCGCAACTAAAAAAGGGACAAGTTTGCATGAAAATGTCACTTATTAACATTCACGACATTTTAACAAGCGTGATTCAAAACATCTCTTTGCAAGTATCATCGGCAGGCGGGAAAATCACCACCCATTACGATGCAGCTTATTTTGAAGTTTTTGCAGACCCTTTTCATATAGAAAACATCATGATTAATGTGATAGAAAATGGTATCAAATACTCTAATTCAGAGCCTATTATCGATATCAGCACCTACAACGAAAAAGATATGTTGGTAGTGGTTATCACCGACCACGGAGTGGGTATTGCCAAAAAAAATATCCATAAAATATTTGATGAATTTTATCGTGTTCCCAAACCCAATGCCAATGTCTATGAAACCAAAGGTTATGGCTTGGGACTCAATTACGTCAAAAAAATCATTGAATTACATAATGGCAAAATCCTCGTTCAGAGCGAATTAAAGCGAGGAACATCATTTAAGATATATTTACCTTTAAAAAAATAAAGAGATGGGAAAAGAAAATAAAATTTTATTGGCAGAAGACGATGTTAATTTAGGAAAAGTGCTCGCAACTTACTTGGAAGCAAAGAATTTCTCCGTCATGCACGCCAATAATGGCGAAATCGCTTATGACATGTTTTGCTCGAATAATTTCGATATCTGCTTAATAGATGTCATGATGCCCATTAAAGATGGTTTTACCTTGGCAAAAAGCATCCGAAAAATGGATAAAAAAATCCCTATTATCTTCCTGACAGCCAAAGACATGCAAGAAGATATCATTGAAGGTCTCTCCATCGGTGGCGATGATTATATTACCAAACCATTTTCCATGGAAGTCTTGTTGGCGCGCATTCAGGCACTTTTACGCCGCATGACACCTGAACCCGAAGACTTGAATCAAACCTACCAAATCGGCAGTATTACTTTTAATGTCAATCGACAAACACTTCTGATAGACGGAGTTGAGCAAAGTTTAACCACTCGTGAAGCCGAATTACTCACCTTGTTGATTCAAAAGAAAAATGAAGTTTTGGAACGCGGTTTTGCCTTAAAGAAAATTTGGGGAGATGACAGCTATTACAACGCGCGAAGCATGGATGTATATATCACTAAACTGCGCAAAATTTTTCAAAACGAACCCAACGTGAAAATCATTAATATTCATAGCGTTGGCTTCAAATTAGTGATGTAATTCACCGACAGAAAATGATGCTGAGATTTGTCCTTAAAAGGGTTGCTTATGGGTTTTTACTTCTATTAGGTGTAATTACATTGGTGTTTTTTCTGTTTACCGTCCTGCCAAGTGACCCTGCCCGCATGATGATGGGACAGCGCAGCGACATCGCTACCGAGGAGGCTATCCGAAAAGAAATGGGCTTGGACTTGCCGATAGGCATCCAGTATTTGGCCTATTTGAATGACTTATCACCCATTTCTTGGCATAAAACTAAAGATACAGAATCTTTTTTTTATTTAAATAATGAAAATTATCATTATACCGGATTGATTTCCTTCGATGAATCTGCTGTAGTACTAAAAACGCCCTATTTGCGGCGCTCCTATCAAAGCAAAAGACCGGTTTCCGAAATTCTGACGGAAGCCTTCCCCAAAACAGCACTGTTAGCCTTCGTTTCCATCGTTTTTGCACTGTTGGTCGGTATTTTTATCGGCGTACTTTGCGCCCTATATAAAGGAACATGGTTCGATAAATGCGCACTTTTTTTCTCTGTTTTGGGAATGTCTGTCCCTTCGTTTTTCGCAGCCATCCTCTTCGCATGGATTTTTGCCTTCCTGTTGGCAGACTACACGGGACTGAGCATGTTCGGAAGCCTCTATTCCGTTGATAATTACGGAACAGGCACCTATTTGGATTTGAAAAATATCATTCTTCCGGCCATCACATTGGGAATAAGACCCTTGGCAATTGTTGTTGAACTAACCAAAAACTCCGTGCTGGATGTACTTTCCCAAGATTATATCAGAACAGCAAAAGCAAAAGGAGTTTCACCCACCACCATTATTGTCAGACATACCCTTAAAAACGCATTAAATCCTGTAGTAACCGCCATTTCGGGCTGGCTGGCATCGCTGCTCGCCGGTGCTGTTTTCGTAGAATACATCTTCGATTGGAAAGGAATGGGAGTAGTGATTGTGGATGCTTTGGACAAATATGATTTTCCCGTCGTAATGGGCTCACTCCTTTACGTTTCAGTCATATTGGTCATCATCAATATCGTTGTAGATATTATTTATGGGTGGTTAGACCCTCGTGTCAAAACCGCTTAAAAACGCAGTTTATTATTTTTCGGCTTTATCGTGAAGATAAATTTCGCGACAAATAGCATCATATTTTTTCTTCAAAAAGCCACGGCGCAATTTTAAAGTCTGCGAAAATTCGCCCGTTTGTGTACTCCAGACATCAGCTACCAACCTAAACTTTCGAACTTGTTCATGCTCGGCAAGGGTATCATTAATACTGGTGATTTCGCGTTGCATTCTTTTGATAACTTCTGGGTTAGCAATAAGATCTTCGTGAGTTTCAAAATGAATTTTATGTTTGGCACACCAGAAATGAAGGGAATTGAAATTTGGGACAATAATTGCCGCGGCAATTTTTTCGTTTTCTCCGATAACCATTGCATTTTCAATGAAATAAGATTCTTTTAATCTATTTTCAATTACTTGTGGAGCGACGTATTTGCCGGTGGAAAGTTTAAAAATTTCCTTCTTTCTGTCAGTAATTTTCAGATATCTTCCTTCAACCATCGTGCCGATGTCGCCGGTATGAAACCAGCCCTCGTCGTCAATAACGGTTTTGGTGTAAGCTTCGTCCTTATAATAGCCCATCATCAGGCAGTCGCCCTTGGTAAGAATTTCGCCGTCCTCTGCGAGCTTAAATTCGATGCAGGGCAGAATTTCGCCGACAGTTCCGATTTTCCATATATTTTTTCGGGGGTTATTGACGGCAATTACGGGAGAAGTTTCCGTTAAGCCATATCCTTCAAAAACCTGCAATTTGGCTGCGGAAAAAAGACGAATGATACGTTCCTGAATGGACGAGCCGCCGGAAACAATAATCATTGGATTTCCGCCTAAGTTTTCTCTCCATTTTGAATAAACCAAGCGGTCGGCAATTTCGTATTTTTTCTTGTAGAACCAATTTTTATTCTCATTATCATATACTTGCGCGATTCGGAAAGCCCAAGAATAGATTTGTTTTTTGATACCTTTCAAGTCTTTTCCGACAGCCTGCAGTTTATCGAACATCGTTTCCAACACACGGGGAACCGCGCAAAAACCAACTGCATGAATATCCTTCAAATCCTTGGCAATGGTAGATAAACTTGCCGCATAATATATACTTGCGCCCAGAAATTGGTATTTATAACAGACAACTCTTTCGTAAACGTGGCACAAGGGCAAGAAACTCAATATGTTGCTATTGTGGTCGTTGGTTTGCACAGCCGCAACGGCCAACGCATTGGTGACAAAATTTTTATGACTCAACATCACGCCCTTCGGGTTTCCGGTCGTGCCGGAAGTATAAATGATGGTTGCAATTTCATCCGGTTGGGTATTTTCTTTAATTTGTGTGATGGTGGGCATCCATTTTTCCATGTTTGCCCGACCAATTTCCAAAAATTCGGTATAATTTCGTCTTCCCTCAATTGGGTCAATAGTGAAAATTTCGGGGTGATTTTCCAATTCGGAAATAATGGGTTCAACTCTGCGATAAATGGGTTCAATGCCAATGACAACGCATTTTGCGTCAGAGTGATTAATAAGGAATTTATAGTCGTTTTCTGTTAACGTCGGATAAACAGGAACATGCACCATTCCCGCCATCATGATTCCCATGTCGAAAAAGTTCCACTCGGGGCGGTTGTTCATGATGGTAATAATCTTGTCCCCTTTTTGAAATCCCAACTCCAGCAAAGCAGCCGAAACGGTATGGGAGTATTCAATATATTCATCAACACTATACTTGCGCCATTCGCCGTTAACCCTGCCGCATAAGATATCTTGTTTTCTGTATTTTTCTTTTAAATTGTCTAATAAATCAAAAATTCTGGTAACTTTCATATTTTTTTATTTTGAAAGTACAAACGTACAAAATAAAATATGACTATGATAAAAAATAGTTCATTATATTTCAAATCAAAAGTTCAATACTTTTAATAACAAATATAAATTACAGTAAATGAATTATTTACAATTATAAATATTTTAATAATCTGTTTTTGATTCGCTCAATTTCCATGCTTCAAAGACGGGAATGGCACTATTTTTATCGTGTTGCGAGGCGGGAATTTTTCGCAAATTGGGAGATAATTCGATTTCTTTGTAAATGAAAGAGTCGTCAAACCCGGCATCAGCGGCATCATTTTTATCGGCGGCATAATAGATTCTGTCGGGGCGCGCCCAGTAGATGGCACCCAAGCACATGGGGCAGGGTTCGCAGCTGGTATAGATT